>CAZPIL010000156.1:0-4343 GCA_964586705.1 uncultured Nitrososphaera sp.
GAACTATATGAAAAACGAAATCTAATGCAACAAATTAAGGATAATTCACAATATCTGAAATCAAGGGTGCATGAATTCGAAGAGATAGACGGTGTGGCAGACGTCAGGCAAAGGGGGCTGCTTGCAGGCATAGAGCTAACAAGGAACGGCAGGCCGCTGATCTATCTCAAGAAAGAAAGACTAGGCAAGTTTGTAGCGCGAGAGTCTCTGAAGATGGGTGTGCACCTCAGGACCCTTGGCAATATCATGATGCTGATACCGCCCCTGGCAATAGACAGAAACTCCCTGAAAATGCTTTCAGATACCCACCTAGAACTAACAAAAAAGGTCGAAAAGCTATAGCTATTTTTGGGCGATCTGGCGCAGTTCCTTGTATAGCGTCGCCTTTGAAACGCCAAGCGTCTTGGCAATTCGTACCTTGGATTGATTTTCTGCGAGCATGGATATCAATCTGTTTTTGTCAAGCACTTTCATAGGTCTGCCTATTTCCCTACCTGCAGCTCTTGCACGCTCCATACCATCTTTTGTTCTCTGCACTAGCATCTCGCGCTCACGCTCTGCAACCCAAGTAAGTATACCTATCATCAGCTTTCTCACACTCGGCTCCGTGGTCTGCAAGAAAGATTCACGAGGTGAGCAGGAAATGAGGGGTGCGTACTGCTCGATAGCCTTGATAGCATCAAGTGTATCCCAGAAGGTTCTACCGACCCGGGATAGTTCATAGACAAGTATCGCGTCTACTTGCGCAGTCTTTACCAGCTCGATCATATCGCGGAAACCATGTCTTTGGGTGGCCGGAACCCTGCCGGAAACAGCTGAATCTTCGAAAAAGTCAAGGATCTGATACCCATTATCCTGCGCCCATTTGCCCAGAGCCAGCTTCTGGTTTTGCACCGTCTGCTCTTCAGTGCTCACCCGAAGATATGCGAAAGCGTATTTCACGGCTTTCTTTGCCTGCACACCTTAACAGCACGTTTGTCAAAAAAGCACGATAAATCGTTCAAAAAGGATGTCCATAATTATTAAACGCCTTGCATGCAAAGGAAGCAAATTAAGAGTAAAAAAATGGTACCAGTTTTCAGGCTGGCTGAAAACGGGTCCCTTGATGAACGGTTGCATCAGCATGTCCGCGGCGCCGATTTTCGATCTTTTCCTTTCTTTTGCAAGCGTATGCCACTATAACGTCAATTGCA
This sequence comes from uncultured Nitrososphaera sp., assembly GCA_964586705.1. Classification (GTDB taxonomy): domain Archaea; phylum Thermoproteota; class Nitrososphaeria; order Nitrososphaerales; family Nitrososphaeraceae; genus Nitrososphaera. The sequence continues at coordinate 1,194 of CAZPIL010000156.1, forward strand.
GAAAATAGCAATCATAGCTAGCAAAAAACATCGATTTATCCTAACCCCGGACGGCAAAAAGACAAGAAGTAGTGGGACATGAATGTGACATCGGGGTTCATCCATAATAGGCAGCTTGTGCCTTTACAAAAACATTGTTAATTGCAAGTTTTGCAAACGCACTACTTTACCGATATTAGTGGCTGGTAGAAGTACCGTAGGCTTGCGACAGGCCTTCAAAAGCTTCTGCTAGTCAATAGACGAATTTATGTGCATTTTTGGCTAATATTTCTAAATTCGAGTTTTGAAATATTTGTATTTTTAGCTAGTCGTAAACTAAACTTTTAATTACAAGTTTACAACATCGTTCTGAAAATGTCGGATTCAGCTTTTATCACTGCCTGTATGGAAAAAGTGCTTGCTGGTGGCAAGGTGACCTTTGAAGAAGCTGAACGTCTTCTTTCGACAGATGACGCAATGACTCTTGCAGAGTGCTCCAACACCATTACAAGAAAATTCAATGGCGATGTAGTCGATGTTGAAGCGCTGATAAATGCCAAGTCAGGTAGATGTCCAGAGGACTGCAGTTTTTGCGCTCAATCGACCTTTTATGAAACAGGCATTAACAAGTACCCTCTTCTGCCCACGGAGCAGATAGTAGAAAATGCCAAGATAGCCCAGGAAGGGGGCGCCACCAGTTTTTGCCTTGTATGTGCGTATAGGTCTCCCCCCGAGCAAGATTTTGAGCAGATCTGCAATGCAATTTTAGAGATAAAGAAGAAGGTTGGGACAGAGGTCAATGTATCCCTCGGGTTCATGACATTGGAAAGGGCGAAACGTCTCAAAGAGCTTGGGGTTAAACGCTACAACCACAACCTAGAAGCCTCTGAGAGCTATTTCTCAAAGATATGCACTACTCACGATTTTGCAGACCGCGTGAACACGGCAAAAATAGTCAAAGAGGCAGGGTTGGAACTATGCTGTGGGGGCATAATCGGTATGGGCGAAACTGCCGGACAGCGCATAGAACTAGCATTCTCTATTGCAGAATTGAGCCCTGATGAAGTGCCGATGAATATACTAATAGGCAGAGAGGGAACGCCAATGGAAGGGATGAGGACAATTGACCCACTGGATGCCATCAAGACAATAGCAGTGTGGCGCTTTATTATGCCAAAAACGATATTAAAGATAGCAGGAGGTCGCGAGATTCACCTCAAGGACAAAGAACGATGGGCGCTGAAAGCAGGAGCAAACGGGATCATTACTGGCGGCTACCTCACAACAAAAGGTAACTCTCCCAATAAGGACATCACGATGATAAAAGAGATTGGTCTCAAGGCAAGGTGACTCTTTTGCCGAGAGCAGGCTGGAATTCATAAAAGCAGGCAATCTGTACCGTACTTTAAGAAATGTTGTAGTTAGAGGTCCTACTGCAATAATCGATGGCAAAGAAGTAGTTCACCTGTGCTCAAATGATTACCTAGGCCTTTCTCAGCACAATAGTGTCGTTAACTCAGCAGCGAAGGCTTTGAAATATGTCTCGCAGGCAAGTTCCCGCCTCATTGCAGGAAATACGCCCACCTTGGAAGACCTTGAAAGAATCCTTGCAATACATCGCCATACCGAAGCAGCGCTCGTCTACCCTACGGGTTACATGGCAAACCTTGGTGTCGTGACAGCACTTGCAGACAATAAAACTACCATCTTTAGCGACGAGCTAAACCATGCAAGCATCATTGATGCATGCAGGTTGAGCGGCGCAAACGTGCAGGTTTTCAGGCACAATGACGTGCACCATCTGGAGAAGCTCATCCGCAGATCTGGTAGAAAGATCATAATAACTGAAGGTATTTTTAGCATGGATGGGGATGTTTCTGACCTTAAACAGGTTCACAAGGTTGCGCAAAAGCATGACGCCATCACAATAGTTGATGACGCACACGGTGACTTTGTTGTAGGACCAGGGTTTTCAGGAGTCCCATCAAGCCTTGACATTGATGTTGATGTTCATATCAGCAGTCTCAGCAAGGGCCTCGGCTGTTTTGGGGGCTATGTGGCAGCAAGCGACAAGGTTAGACAACTTCTTATCAACACTTCAAGGCAGTTTATCTATACTTCTGCGCTGCCCGAACATCTATGCATTGCAGCAATCTCTGCCATCACAATAGCAAAGAAGGGCTATCTCCAAAAGAAACTTCAATCCAATACAGAGTTTATCACATCACGCCTTAAAAAGCACGGTTTTATGCTCGGAAGTACATCAAGCCAGATAATTCCAGTAATTATCGGTGATGAGAAAAAGGCGGTTGCATTTTCACGCGCACTATTAGAACGAGGAGTATTTGCTCAAGCCGTGCGTTATCCAACAGTCAAAGAAGGCTCTGCTCGCTTGCGGGTCTCTCTTACCGCCATGCATTCACAAGCCCATTTAGAAACAGCTCTTGATGCCTTTTTAATGGCAGGTAGAAAAATAGATCTTATCTGAACATATATTTCTAAATTCGAATTTAGAAATAAAGTTAATTAATAGCCACTTCTAATGAAAGATGTGTCTGCAAGGGAATTCAACTTCAAGGTCAAGTTGACAGACGAGCAGTCAAAAGAGATTGCCATGTATCTGAATACTTTGCCCACACAGGACATGCTGTTTGGTCTGCGCTTTGCATTTAACAGATATTCTGCAGCGAGCGGCGGATATTTGATGCCCGGAAGAAAGAGCATGATCAAGCGAGAAACGCACCTTTTGAGTGCAGAGCAGGCCAAATGGAGACTACACAACTGGAAGGCAATGATACGCGTGTATAGAGAAAAAGGCTACAGCTATCCTACTATATCAAGAATAAAAAAACAGTTGCAAAAAATTGCAGGGATGAAAAAGGGGGCTTAAAAGCCCGCTGCTTCTTCGGCAGCCTTTTGCGAATTCGTGTTTGAAGGCAGGTCCGGAAACTTGCTCTTCATATTCATTTCCACGATTGCACTTGCCTCTTCCATTATGCTTGCAGTGTCCTCGTTCACAGCTGTGAAGCCACCTATCTCGCTTGCAGGTATCTGGCCCGAGTCGGTCATAATGCTGCCTAGCAGATCTCCTATTTGGGAGAATGACTGGTCTGCTTCTGGCATCATGCCTGTGAGTCCTCCTTGCAGTCCCTTTATGACAGACATTGCAGG
>CAZPIL010000157.1:0-4325 GCA_964586705.1 uncultured Nitrososphaera sp.
TCGCCTGCTACAAACTCCATCCTCACGACACCGTCCTGCACACGCTCTGACTTGGTTATCTTGACCATGCCTATCTCACCTGTCCTCCTAACATGAGTGCCTCCGCAGGCTTCGATGTCCCAGCCTTCGATGTTGACAATGCGCACGTTGCTTGCAGGGACGACCCCGCCTTGGTAAATCCTGAAGCTGTACTTTTGTTCTGCCTCGCCCCGGTCAAAGAAGTTAATGTTGACTGGCAGGTTCTTGCGGATGACTTCGTTTGTGGTCTGCTCTATCCGCCGGACCTCCTCCTTTGTCAGCGCAGAGTGATGAGTGACATCCAGCCGGCCATAGTCCTCCTCCTTGAAAGCAGAATTTTGCCATACCCACGAGCCCAAGTTGTTCCTCGATGAAGAGTTGAGAATATGAGTCGCCGTGTGGTGTTTTGTGACAAGATCACGCCTCCTGTCATTGACTTTGCCCTTGACCATCTGCCCTTCTGCCAGCTTGCCTTCAATTTTATGCAGTACAAGGTCTCCCTGTTTTGTTACTTCGACAACCATGGCACCAGAAATTTCTCCTGTATCCGGCTCCTGTCCTCCTCCCCGCGGATAAAAGGCGGTCTGGTCGAGCACGACATGCTTACCGACAACCTTGATCACCTTGGCCTCAAATTCGCGTATCGACTCGTCTTCATAATACAAAAGTCGTGTAGCAGTAAGACCCTCAAGCCCCGCTATAGGCTTTGCAGCCTGTCCGCTTCCGGACACACTTGCATGCAGCTCTGCAAGCTTTGTATAAAATGTTGATGGCACGCTGGCTATGACTCCCTGCTCCATCAGAAAGTCAGGTGTCACGCCGTCAGACTCGTACAGACGCAGCAAGTCTTCAACTCGGAGTTCACCGGATTTTGCCTTGAGCGATTCTGCAGTCGCATTCATACGTTCGCGCGAACCGACATATCTTGTTGATTCGAGTTGCAGTATGGTACGCACATCATCCCGGTGCTCTTCAAGCTCTGGATACATCTGCCGGAGGTAGTCTACGTGCATGTCTGCAATGTCTTCAAGCTTGAGGCTCCAGCTGAGCCGCTCCATCATCGAAAGGGCCCTGCGGAGGATCACGCGTAGGTTATAGCCTCCACCTACGTTCGAAGGGAGCGCACCATCAGATATGGCAAAGAGAAGTGTCCTTACGTGATCTGCTATGGTGTAGACTGCTTCATACGGCGCAACAGCATTTGCGAGGTCGCCATAAGACATGCCCATCTGCCTTGCAACCACTCCTTTGAGAGCGTTTACGTCGCCTTCAAAGTTCTCCAGCTTTGATGATACAGCACCAAAATACTTGTTCAGGATTTCCGGTGCGCAGTCGGTGCCTGTCACTCCAAGCATCTTTTTCACAACAGGCCCAAAGCAGCAATCATAGCTTGTAGGCGTACCCATCGTTATCCATGAAAAGCGCTCTAGGCCGGCACCCATGTCTATTATCTTATTTGGCATGATACGGTAGCTGTCTTCGTTTCCCTCGAACTCTGTAAAGACGGCATTGCCAAGCTCGAGTCCGCGAACGAAGTATTCTAGAGAATATCCGAATGCGCCTGCACCCATCCACACGTCTTCTACGAACGTTATTTCTTCAGGATTTATGCCAAGGCTATTGGTCAGCAATCCATAGTCGAGGTCTATGCATCTGTCCTTCCAATAGCCACCGGGCGCGTCCGCATTGCAGGTTTGGCCGATCATACAAAAACCGGTGTAGTGTCTTCCAGATAGTCCGACGTTCTCAATATCATTGAAGCGTAGACACATTTGTGGTACGACAAGAGGATTAGAAGGCAGCTCAAAGACAATCTGGTTTCCCACCACGCGTTGAAAATTAACAATAGATGCGATAGTAAAATAGAGGTCGTCACGCCACCTGCTCACCACAGGATAACGTCGGACTATTTCGTGATCGTTTTGTGCAAAATGCTTCTCCGTCTCTTTCCACGCACCAACATAGTCGAGTCTTTTTGAGGTTGGAGGGTTGCCGATAAAACCATAGTCTTCATGGTCCGGGCATGTTTGCCGCTGTACAAGCGACCAATAGTTTTTGCCGCACTTGCTGCATGTTTGACGAGTAAAGCCGAGACGATCGAATAGCGCGACCTTGTAATACCGGTCAGGGTCAGATGAAAAGAGAGCGGCCAGTTCTTTCTTGCCCAATATGTTTGCTCTATCGCTCCCTGTACCGTATTAATGCTTTCGTAAAAAGAGAAAAAAAGTTGCTTGTCTACTTGCTTATGCCTTTTCAAGCGTGCTTTCGATGAACTTCAGATACGACTCTTTGGGCATCGCGCCAATGGTCCTGCCTATCTCCTTGCCATCTTTGAACAGCAAGAGTGATGGGATAGACTGGATGCCATACTTCATTGCTATTTCCTGGTTTTCATCAACGTTGACCTTGGCCACCTTTATCTTGTCCTGCATCATCTTTCCAACCTGCTCAACGGCTGGTCCGACCATCTTGCAGGGACCGCACCATTCGGCCCAAAAGTCCACAAACACCGGTAGGTCAGATTTTAGTACTTCGAACTCCCACGTCTTTGAAGTGACGTGAGCTACTGCACTGGTTTGTTCCATATGTAGGAAAGAACAGAAATGGTATTTGAACCATCAGCCGGGCACGGCGTCAGAGATAGGCTGGCCGGTCAGACTGATATTAATGAACTCAGCGATAAGTTTGATGACAAAGGCGATACCGCCGACTACGGCAAGACCAAGCGCCACCAAGCGCAGGTGCTGGCTATAATCCTCCCGGGTGGTCTTTTTAGCCAGCCTCAGGGTCTGGATTACTTCGCTTATCTTGCGCTCCACTACAGTCAAGTCGAATCTGCTAGGGTTATGCGGTATATAAAACATAGGTTTGTAGATAGAGAAACAGCAACAGGCTTCTCGATATAGCAGGATCTATAACACGACCAATTTGATTTACTTGTTCCACTCTTTTTTGCGTATTTTGTCCTGCAAATGTCTTTTTCAGTCGCTTTTATCCAAACGCGGGGGTCAACTTTACTATAGCAGAGTTTGCCGTAATATATCATCGCAAGTGATTTTATCGGAATCAAATCGCAATTATAGGATGTCTTCCCATCCCAACAAGTGGTCGGTCTTCCGCATGCTTGGCCAGTTTTATGCCCTGGATATCCTTGAGGCATTAAGCAAAAGGCCGCTCAGGTTTACCGATCTGGAACAACACTGTCCCAACGAAAAAACTCGGACGCAGCGCCTGAAAGAACTTGAAAGCAGAGACATGATAACGACGGTCAGTTTGAAGATAGGCAAGAGATTTTTCGTACATTATACTCTGACAAGCAGAGGCAAGGCAACTCTGTCAAAATCAAAGGAGCTCGCAGATTTGGCCCGCCTACCGTTCTAAGCCGTCATGTAGTTGGGTTCTTTATCCGTCCGCTGCATTTCTACAAATGTTTCTGTATTTTGAATGCCTTCAATCTTACCTATGCGCTCTATGACCACATTGTGAAGCTCCTCAAGCGTATGAGCATGCACTGTGACTATCATATCAAATCTCCCGGTGACCTCAGAAACGGAACGCACTTCGAGGATCTTCAAGAGTTCTCCGTGTATGGGTTCTTTCAACTTGGGGTCGCGGTTTATGCCAACGGTCGCCTTGACATTTATTCCAAGCATGGTTTCGTTGACTACGACTGTGAATTTCTTGACCAAGTCGCGCTTTGATAGTCGCTTTATTCTGCTATAGAGAACAGAGGCATTGATATTTAGCTTCTTTGAAAGGCGGGGAACTGAAATACTGGCATCACGGGTTAATTCTGAAAGTATCCTCATGTCAAGCTCATCGAACTTGTGCACTCTATCTACCTGCCTAACCTTCGGTTCCTGTGTTAATAAATGTAATTCTGCATTATTTGCTATTGCAAATAATGATTACTTTGTCAGGCGCCAAGCGATTTCTATAAAACTTGTGATCTGGCTGACCAACTTTACATTCCAAAAAAATGTGGGGCGATTACTGTGTCTTGTATGCCTGCAAGTCGCGATAGCTTACGTTAAGGAAGACTTCTGCTCCATTGAACCCTTCCACAGCGGACTTTGGCAGTTTGTATTCTCGGCTTGCCCCTTTGAGTATGGTGAATGTGTCACCATCTTCTGAAATGATGGCTCCGACGTCAACGCCGTCGGACGACCGGACGTTCTTGTGCATGACCCTTTCCCAATGAAGAATTGCGGGTTCAGACATGCTACATCAATTCCTATATAGAACGAACTTCTATTTAAAACTAAATTTTAGATTACAGAATAATAATATTAATTATTGAAGATATT
>CAZPIL010000158.1:0-4305 GCA_964586705.1 uncultured Nitrososphaera sp.
CTATAGGTCTTGCTGCCAATGTCCACCCATTCATTTGCAGAAAAAATCGCGACACATTGCCGATACTGCTCTGCGACTTTGCCCGCCATGAAGACCGTTCCAGGTATACCATGGTTTTCAAGCGATGCTGCTATACCGGTACACCACGCAGGAAGGTTCCGTGTATTGTTTATGTCAAAGGCCAGCATGACTTGCACCTCAGGCTGCGCATGTTGCTGGGTGAACGCGGGGATTATCACCACCACGCTCAGTAGCACTATCATACCTGTGGTTATCATCCCAAGATGCGCGGCTTTCATTTACGATCAGTTCCGCCTTAGTGTATCTGCAGCGACTCGATCTTTGTAGAAACAGCGCACGAGATGTGCGACCGGTACTCGGTGTCCACTTTCTTTGCCGCCTCTATGATGCTTGCTTCAATCAGGTTCTTTGACAGATTGAGGAACATCTGGCTATCCTTTGGCAGGCAGTGGCCGCCTATACCCTCGCGGGCCTCAAGCACCTTTATGTTCCATTTCGTGTTTATCGCGCGGCGAAGCTCGTCAAAACTTATGCCTGAGCGGTCGCAGAACAGTTTTAGCTCTTCGGCAAACGCTATCTCGACGAATCTGTACGAGTTTTCCACTATCTTGCATAGCTCTGCCACCTCAACGGATTTCACTTCGTGCAGAGGTATGTCAAGAAGCCCACCGTAAAACTGCCGGGCCTTTTCTATGCAACACGAGTCGCAACCTCCAATCACCCTTGTCTGCTTCACGCCGTGGTCGTACTTTTCGTTGATGTAGAACCTATGCGGCACGTGTACAACGTGCAAACGATGTCCCAGGATTTCCTTGATTTTCTCAGAAGTCCCCCGCGTTATGGTGCTGTCTATTCCTACAAGCGCCCCTGTCTTGCCCTCGTACGACAGCCTTTTTGCAATGTCGTACAGGCCATCTAGATACGGAGTAAACATGTCGTCTGGCTGGTGCGTCGAAATGCAGATGATGTAATAGTCGTACCCGGCAAAGCCTGTTGCCTTTTTGTTTATCACCTGATCGTCTATTGCCCGCCGGATTGCCTTGTCACTTATGTCATAGCCGTCCACTTCCAATCCCTTCATGGTCATGTATTCTGCATTGCTGTAGCCAATTTGTCCTAGTCCAATCACTAGTACCTTATTTGCACCCATTTCGGCGAACAAACATGCAGAGAATTAAAAACAATTATGCACAATGTACATAGTAGAAAATAATGGAATGATATTCTAGTTTTTGGTTACTGTTGCATTCCATGTCCCCCTTCGGGGACATCGAGAGAATAGAAGATGGTAAACCCCATGACAAGCCACCAATCATTTTCACCATTCATGTAGGTCGTAACTCCAATGTTCGCCCATCCATCTGTTTTTATTTCCGTCTGCTAGTACGCGCGGCATGATACCGATAAACCGCCCATGGCTTGGCGAAGAGGAAAAGCGCGAGGTGCTGAGTGTTATTGAAGAAAACGCACTGACAAGCGCGGCCAGCGAGGGCGGAAAGCGCGTCAGGGATTTTGAAAATGCGCTTGCAGAATATCTTGGCTCAAAACACGCCATAGCAGTCAATTCCGGGACGGCTGCCTTGCAGGCCGCGCTGATGGCAGCCGGCGTCGGGCAGAGAGACGAGGTAATGCTGCCGGCATTTACCTTTGTGGCGACTGCAAACGCAGTAGTCGCGGCCGGGGCCAAGCCCGTCTTTGTCGACATCAAGGAAAACGACTTTACCATGGAAGAAAAAGACATGAAGCGCAAGATTACCAGACGGACGAAAGCCGTCATTCCGGTTCACCTGTACGGCCATCCTTGCGACATGGAAATATTCGAGCTTGCAGACAAGAGGTCTATTGCAGTTATTGAAGACGCCTGCCAGTCCCTAGGCGCGACTCTGCGCGGCAGACAGACCGGGGCGCTAGGCAAAATGGGCTGCTTTTCCATGTATGCAAGCAAGGTACTTACCGCCGGCGAGGGCGGCGCAGTCGTCACTGACGACGGCAGGCTTGCAGACAAGCTAAAGATGATACGCAACCATGGAATGGTACACGGCTACGACACAAGGGTACTCGGGCTCAACCTCAGGCTGCCGGAAATGAGCGCAGCCGTAGCCAAGGCGCAGATGGGCCGGCTTGACTCCATGCTTGGGGCAAGGAGGCGCAACGCAGAGCTGCTGTCGCGGCTTTTGTCAGAATCAAGAAAGGTTTTGCTGCCGGAAGAAGGCGAGGGCAAGAGGTTCAACTGGTACCTATACACTGTCGCCTTTGTGAATGCAAAGGCAAGAGATGCTGCCAAGGTTGCTTTGAGAGAGGCCGGCATCGGATCGGCAGTCTACTATGACCCGCCAGTCCACAAGACGCCATTTTACCGCAAGGCCGCGCCGGGGACAAAACTGGTCGCAACTGAACGGTGTGCAAGGCGCGTTCTCTCACTGCCGGTTCACCCAGGAGTCTCGGCAGCTGACGTAGAAAGGATTGCAGCAACACTCTCACGGCTCTAACAGGGCTGTTCCCAACCTAGATGGCAATTATCACAAATTGTAACAACGTATCATAAAAATTGTATATTATGATACTTACATAGGTTCGATGCATTTTTATAGGTTCCGGAGAGAACATTGGGCTGGAAATGCCGATAGACACAGGAGATACTACGTGGATGTTCGTGTCCACGGGACTCGTGTTATTAATGATACCTGCCCTGGGTTTTTTTGAGGCCGGCCTCATCAGGACCAAGAACTCACTCTCAGTAATAATGCAGACGTTCTCCGGACTTGCCATCCTGTCCACTCTCTGGTTCATTGTAGGGTTCACGCTCGTATTTGGCGCCTCCGTGGGAGGATTCATTGGAGGAGGGGATTTTGTATTTTATGAAAACGTGCCTTTTCATGACTCGCTTCCGATAGCGCCAACCATCCCGGGCGTAACGTTTGCAACGTTCCAGATGATGTTCGCTGTTATCACGCCGCTTCTCATAACCGGCGCTTTTGCAGAGCGTGTGAAGTGGTCGGGGTTCTTTGTGTTCATAATCGCGTGGAGCCTCTTCATCTACTATCCACTTGCACACTGGGTATGGGGAGGAGGATGGCTCGCAGAGCTTGGCGTCTATGATTTTGCTGGCGGAATAGTCATCCACACCAGCGCAGGTTTGGCTTCGCTAGCCGCGGCCCTGGTGCTTGGCAGGAGAAAGAACTTTGGGCCGGACATCATGGTCCCGCACAACATACCTCTCGCAGTCATTGGCGCATCGCTTCTGTGGCTCGGCTGGTTCGGCTTTAACGGCGGCAGCGCCCTTGCATCAGGCGGTATTGCCGCAAACGCCATCCTGGCTTCGCAGATAGGCGCTTCAACGTCGGCTTTCGTGTGGATAGTACTTTCATGGAAGAGGTCTGGCAAGCCATCAACAACGGGCGCCATAAACGGCGCTATCTGTGGCCTGGCAGGCATTACTCCGGCAGCAGGGTTCATCAGTGGACAGAACGCGTTCTTCCTGGGAATCGTGCTGGGATTTGCGTCCTACTACTCCATCCTATTCCTGAAGGAGCACCTGAAGATCGACGATGCGCTAGACGTGAGCTCGGTTCACGGCGTGACAGGCATAGTCGGCGCGCTGGCAATAGGTCTTGTCGCAAGTTCTCTCATCAACCCCGACGGCCCTGACGGCCTGCTCTACGGAAATCCCATACAGTTGCCGATTCAGGCAATAGGCGTGGCAGTCGCTGCGGCTTTGGCCTTTGGAGGAACAGTCATCATCATGAAGGTCATAGACAAGACAATTGGACTGAAGGTGAAAGAAGATGAGGAGGATGTGGGCTTGGACATCAGCCAGCACGCGGAAAGGGCTTACGTCTCCTAGCCCCTCCAAACTCTTTTATCCCTTTTTTACTGCATTTTTTCTGCTTGAGGCTCATCATATATACCGGCAAGGGCGGCACGGGCAAGACGGTCACTGCGTGTGCCACCGCGATCAAGCTTGCAAGTCGCGGCTACAAGACGCTCGTCATTTCGGCCGATCCTGCGCACTCGCTTGGCGACGCCCTGATGAAGCCAGAAGTAGGAAATGAGCCAGTAGAAGTAGTCCCCAATCTGAAAGCGCAGCAGATAGACCCCGTGATGGAGATGGGCAGAAAGTACAACACCATCCTTTCTTACATGGCATCGGTGTTTTCTGCAAAGGGAATAGATGAGACCCTGGCGTACGAGATCGCAATGCTGCCTGGTATGACCCAGCTTTTTTCGCTCCTGAAGATAGAAGAGACAAGGCAGACCAAGGCATATGATGCGGTCGTGCTCGAC
>CAZPIL010000159.1:0-4282 GCA_964586705.1 uncultured Nitrososphaera sp.
GATGTTGTTGTTGATCCTAGAACTCATCTGGAAACTAGTTGATAGGGTATTATAGGCTACTATCCTACCAATCAGCCTTTAGCTGTGACTTTCAGTCCCATTACCGCCATGCAGTTCCGTGAGCTGACCGACAGACAGGCAAGGGATCTAAGTACTGTTCAATAATCGGTTTATGACCCATAATTATCCCTTGGATTATATTAGTTCAACCGAATTTGACATCATGCCCTTCTCGGACTGGTAACATAGGACTTGACTTTATGCCAATTTTGTATCCAAATTATGGTATAATATTATAGAATAAGTCGCTAGACGCACCATACTGTTCTTAAATCTTGACTATTGCTATTATAGCGAGATATATTCACACACATGCAGCGCCGCGAGATAACACAGGTTCACTGGGATATTGCCAAGCTCTTGGAATTAGGCGTTAACGAACAGTTTGTCAGCAAGCTATCCGACGAACAAATCCGGGAGCTTTTGAAAGGGATATTGTGCCTGATGGAGCGACAAAAGCGATAGTCTCCACACAGGCAGACATAGATGCCGGCTTTGCGCTGTACAAAGAAATCGAGGAGCCTAACGAGCTTGGTCTTAGTCCTTTCGTTTACAGGGTAAATACTGACGTCATAAAACCGCTTCTTATGGATGCAGGAACTGATGAAGAGGGAAATCCCCGAGGAGTACGCAGGATGGAATTAGCCAAGAAATATCATTCCGTCAACCACAAACTCATATCCTCCGCTGCCGTGGGTGCCATCGTGGAGCAGTTGGAAAGTGTAGGCCTTGTGGAAGAAAAGCCGGATCCTAAAGACAGGAGAAGCAAGCTGGTATACGGGGTCTAGATTGTACCCCCGGTGGCTTTCGATATATCTTGCCGAATATGTTTATTCCCGGGAAAGTTATTGACATGCTTGTAGATGGCAGAACCCAAAGTACTTCTTTTCGAGCTACTGTAATAGATCTGTACAGCTCAAGTGCTTTCTCTGCATCCCTTACCACCGGACGCCTCTCCCCCCGTGAGTAGTTTTTTCCCAAAATACCGGTTTGAACAGCTCTTGATAAAAGGCCCGAAGCGAGGCTAGAGGCATCATTATGTTCATGTAAAGGAACATGTGAGGCAGGTACTTTGGTATGTCCACCTTTATCTCCTCCAGTTGCGCACCCTTTATCCAAATGTAGTAGTATAGCGCGTTGAACCAGAGCGGGATGATGCTCCAGAAAGGAATGATGCCCGCAGTCACCTGCGGCAGGATGCCGGCTCTTTCAAGAGCCCAGTAAACAGTCACAGAATAAGCTATCCAGTTGAGAACCACTATGAAAGGACTTACAAGCATTACCAGCGTGGAAAACACGCCTGATAGTCCCATTCGTCTTACAACCGTAGGCTTGAATAAGACTCCAGCATATTTCCAAAAGCTCTGCATCCAGCCGCGGAACCATCTGGTTCTCTGCTTGATCCAGGCATCGAATGTAACAGGGGCTTCCTCCCAATGCCTTGCATCTATGACTGCAACGTTCCACTTTGCAATCCTGAGTCTAATGGCAAGCTCAGCGTCTTCTGCAAGGTTTGTAGGCTCGTACCCACCTACGTACCTTAGCGCAGACTTTTTGAAATAATTTCCTGTTCCGCCAAGAGGAGCAAACAACCCCCTGTTAAACCTGCCATTTAACATAACGCGGAACCATCCAGCATATTCCATGCCAAACACTTTCGATATCCACGAGTCTTCAGTATTGCCTATATGCAAAATGACCTGCACCGCTGGAAAGCCCTCCTTTTCAATGGCGGCAGCTACTTTCAAAAACACATCTCTGTCGGGTATGTCTTCAACATCCATTACTACGACAATATCGCCGGAACAGAGCATCATCGCATCATTGAGAGCCGATGGCTTGGTAGGAAAAAACTCCCTACGAGCCAAGAGCTTGACAGTTTCTGGATACTTTTGCTGGTACCATAACGCTATCCTCTCGCCTCCTTCGTCATCTGTGACCACGACTATCTCCTTTTTGTCTGCTGGATACTCGATATGGTTCAGGCATGCTTCGATGGTCCGTCCAAGTATCGGCTCATTTCTTGCTGGGATTATAACTGATACTTTTGGATAGTTGTCAGGCCGTGTGCCAAGATCAAGCAGAGGTCGGAGTCCAAAGATAGCTATTATTATGTGATAGATGCCCCACACGGCATAGATGGCAGTTATGACTGTGACAAGCCAGAACACAAATACAGAAGGAAAGTAAATTGCAAAAAATGAAAGCCCCGCCATGCCCGCAAAAAATATTCCCGCTCTCTTAACCGACAATTCTATTGATTACCTCGTGCGCGACAGTGTCTGGGTCGTTGCCCTGCCTTGGTATTGCCACCAACCTTATCTTTTCAGGGTTCACCATCTCAGACAGCTGGCTTACGAGGACTGCTGGCACGAAAAGGAGTGCAACAAACTGGCTGCCCAGATCTGCGCTTCTCAGTATCTTTTGCAGTATCCTGGTATCAGCGGCCGCATCATTTAATATAAAATCAACTATTGTATGCTTGCCCGTATCCATCCTGACTACAAGAGGTATTATGTGAACGACACCGCTCTGACCCCGTATGCGGGCAAGCACCTCTGCTTCTAACTTGGCACCGGCAAGAGCTTTTTGGATGGCAAGGAAATATTCTAACAGGTCGACAAAACCCTGGATCTCATCATTTATCCGGTACACGGGCAAGGGCTTGAGGTCCAATTCATCTAGCTTGGACATATGGTCGTTGTTACATACTGTATAGACAAGTGGGTACTGAAAGATGCGGCTGCAGTTGCCGCACTTGAAGCCTATTCCCGGCTTGCCGTAATCAATTCCTACGCGCTTCATAGCCTTCGAGCACTTGGGGCAGACGTAGTCGGTGCCTTTATGAGATACAAATTCTTCAACCAGACCGGAGTACTCACATCCATAGTGTAACATGATTTCCGACTTTGCAAGGGACTGCTTCTTGCAGTCAGGGCAGTTGAGCTGCACTGAAAGAAGTAGGCTGCCACATTTTGGGCAGGCAGAAAATGGTTTTTCTCCTATAACAGACAAGAACTTTTCTTGCTCATAGACTTTTATCCTTTCAAACGAGAGATCGATACCCTCTATTTCATAGATTACGCCGAAGGTGTTGCCATGACGGAATACCGGACTTATAGGCTCCTTTGATTTTTTGGCATACGATGCCAGAAATGCAAGCGTGCTGTCGTCACGCATTTGCTCAGAGCTCTTGATAGACCTCATTTCTCCTCTTTTCCTCCATCGAGCGATTTTATCATCTCGACAAAGTCCTCCTTGGGCTCAAGGTCCATATCTTTGGCAATCTCTAGTATTATGGCCTTTTCAACTAGCGGCGAGCTCTTTCCGAATATGTTATGTATGACCTTAGCAAACTGCTCCGGTTTGTTCAGTATCTCATTGCGGCCAACACCTAGGTTCTGCATATGAAAGTAAAAAACCTCTGCTTCTGTGAAGAGCAGGTTCTTAAGTACCCTCTGTATGATGTCATGCAGGTTTCTCTGTTCATCAGCTTGCACGCTGCTTCTTTCTCCCTCTAGGGCCGACACAAATATAGTGGAATAAACCTATTGCTCTTTTTCTTCTTTTTATCAATAGTAGAGTTCTTCCCGGACCTCGTGGATGCACCATGGCAGATACAGCATAGTATTATATAAGATCTCTAAATTAGTTTACATATAGATTGTTCTTATGTTGTATTGCTCTTTCTCTCAGCGTCAAGCGAGGTCAGTTTTCTAGAGATCTGTACAACCTAGATTTACAAAGTCATTGCCTTCAGAGTGCATTTACCATCCCAAAGTATTCTCAGGGAAGTTTCCCGTAACCTTGACATCACCAAACAGAGTCATGAATCCAGATATACAGACTAGCTGAACGTTTGTGATCTAATGGAATGAAGGGAAAAACGATGTATGGTATCGTGCGGTAATATATAAAAAAATCGCTTTGAGAAGATCCTCTTGCGTGCGTATTTTGACCCTTTTCGTGCACGTACGTGGCTGTGGCCGCCTTGGTGACTGAATTATCTAGGCCAGCGAAAAATCCAATACAGATTCAACTGATCAAAATATGGGGCCTCTGTCCAACAATATCTGTAGTTATATCTGACACTTCTTTTTCATATAATCTGAAATGGGCTCTTGGTACACTTGTGGCCTGTTTGCTGTTGTTGTTGTTGGCATAATACTCGATCCATGCTAATTGTTGAGGTTAGACAGGACTTGAGACATGATAATGAGCT
>CAZPIL010000160.1:0-4235 GCA_964586705.1 uncultured Nitrososphaera sp.
CAAAGAAGAGATAAGTAACTTTGTACTGATTGCTCTCATTGCAGGCGCATGTCTTTGCCACAATGCCTAAATCAGAACAGATGGCTTCCAACACAATATTAGAGAGAGAGGTACGACTTAAAGACTCTAGAACAATATTCTTAGCCATTATTCTTTACAGCTTGGGGTGTAAATTTAGGACGGAATTTGTTTTACACAATATCCGACTGTTATAAAGACTTGTAGACATTTAGCTTCTTTCGCAAATGGGCAATTTCGGCATTCTTTGCCCTAAGCTGTTTGGTCAAGTCGATGAGCTCTTCCAAAAGCTCGGTCTTGTTCTTGTCAGTGTGCGTCCGGTGCTCACTCACAGTCATCAGATGAATGAAACACGAGCATGTTACAATTTAGTTTGCTGAAGCTGGGCTCTATAGAAAAGATATAGAGTAATCTTACAAGCCAACACAAAGCCAAATGAAGGCACGCGGGCCTCTTATTTTGCAAGATAGTAGCAGAGCTCAAATTGTCTGCATGACTTTCAAGTCATCTTGCACATCAGGTAGTAGTTTAGTTGTTATCCCTATTGTTCTTGTCTCCTTGCCGATCTTCTGTGTCTCAGCACTCCTATTAGGAAGATAGTGCCAATGGCAGCCAGCACAGTGTTAACAATACCGAATACAATATTGCCTACGAGAAAATCAAGTACCGCAAAAGCTGCATTTATGGTTGCAAATAAGGCAATAAGTGGAACAACAAGCTTTCCAATGATCTTAATAGCTGTTAAAAGCCGAATGGTCGTAGTAATACCTGCAGTATCAGGCGTGTCAGCTTGGATATCTTTTCTAGCCATGAGACAGGCCACTCACCTTTGAGTCACTCGCAGTTTTTGGTGCCTTTGCAGAGTTTTTTGCAGATTTGCGCGTGATTTTAGCGGTTTTTCGTGCCTTGTGCGCGGTCTCTTTGACTGCGTTGGCGGTTTCCTTGATTGTGCCATTGGTGTCTAGATCCTTTGCCGTTTCATCGATTTCCTTCGCTGCATCTCGTGTGGCAATTGCCGCTTCTTGAATTGCTGACGATATCTCTGTTAAAACTCCCTTTTCATGCATAGCCTTTATCGTTTCTCTAAGTGAAATCGCGGCCTTTCTCACCTTTCTTGCATTATTCTTAACAATCTCTGCTCTTTGTTCAGGCGTAATCTGTGCAGAATTACCTAAACTTTTACTCATCACTGATACTCCCCAGTCGAATGATTAAACCATTTTTAAAGAAAATTCTGCTATATTGTACCAGTACATTGATCTGCACATGGCCAAGTTTACTGTAATGAGCAGTATCGGTTGCCACGATCGCCGCGTCGGTTAGAAATACGGGAGGGCCATCAGTGCTCAGAATAGAAACATACTTACCACCAAGGAAGAGAGCAAAGTGTCATGGAGCGTGAGCAATTTCCTTCAGGATTCCATAGCAGGAACGGAATAAGTGCGTATATCAGAGAGGGTACCGACGATTATCATCTACTGTTTATGCCCAGAGAAGAAAAGATCCTGCCGCATCTACAGATGAATAGAGGTGAGACATTTGCAGACATTGGAGCAAATGTAGGGTATTACTCTCTGAAAACTGCGGTTGACAATAGAGAAAAGGACGTGAAGGTGATTGCAGTTGAGGCGCATCCAGAAACCTATGCTGCACTACTGAAGAATATTGACTGCAATAATCTTGGAGACAGCGTTGTCGCGATAAACAAAGCGGCGGCCAACAAAAAGCAAAGAATGATGATGTATGAAAGGCATCTAGATGGCATAAAGATGGCAGGAAACGCAAGTATTTGCATTTCCTTTGACGTTGAGGGTTCGATCTACGTTCAGTGTGATACAATTGACAGCATACTTGCAGAATATACGGTCGATGTGTTAAAGATGGATATTGAAGGTGCCGAAGTCATGGCCCTAGAAGGTGCTTCGAGTGTTTTAAAGAGACTGCGCAAAATAGTGGTCGAGATCCATGGCAACAACCTTGCAATAGTACAATCCATACTTATGGAAAAAGGGTTCAGAGTAATTACAATACCAGACGAATTGAATAACTATGTCGTAGGGACAAGACCAGAAGCTTGACGTCAGGCAGCAGGTTTTAGAATGGAGATGCTTGCGCAGATTAACGCTGGGACATCATAGATCACAGGCAGTGAACAGGCAAGGTAGTGTAGAGCTGCTGCCGGAAAATTCCGAAAACCTTCGCCATTGGCTTTAAACACCCCATGATGCAGTTACACGGTGGTCTTTTATTGTATGGCGAGGGCTATTTTTGACTGGCACTAACTTTACGACCACCTCTGGACTTTTTTCTGCCTTGTAGCTTTTTTTCTGTAGCACGCGTCACTTTGGTTCTTTTCTTTGTTTCGGGATTAACAGGATCGAAACTTGGTGTAGGTTGAGGAGTGGTTTTAGCTACTGGCCTTCGCTTTTGTCTCCCGGAATCAGACATGGACATGATATCAATTCATTTAATAAAAGAATTGGCGTGTAAATTTATTATTTGGACATCAAAGGTGAAAGGTCGGTTCGAGTTATATCAAAAGTATTCTTTACGATATTTTATTGGCAGCTGCCTGCTCCTCCATATGCATTGCATAGCATAGTACGGTCAACAGATATCTTGATGTATAGTACTAAAGACGCATTAAATGACGGCAACAGGAGGGTATTGTTATAGAGAATATTCTCATTAAGCTAATATGCATGTTTTGCTCCAAAAGAAGTAACCGACAACCCCAGACTCTGCGGTAGTTATGGCTTGCCCCTATCGTCTTTATCAAATTGCCGGCGATAGGGGCACTTTGAATTCCAGTGACAGAATGCAGTTTGTAGGAGGATAGAAATAAAAGAATAGCAGGCAAGGTAGCAAGCCACTAAAATCATTCATGCAATGAGCATGAGTAAAGGCATACATAGGATCAGTCCGGCAGTACCAAGCTCACTTTCTTATTCAAGCATAGTGCTGACGGGGTTCTTTCAAGGAGATAGACAGCATTGATAGACAACATATCAGGAATCAGACCCCTATGCCAAATACGCCGACTGCAAGGTAAACTCATTATTACTTTGAATGAGTAATCTCAATATGTCTGGCGACAAAGATATCCATGAATCTGAAACAAGGAAAAACCCTCCTTCAGAAAGAGTTGGAGATATAACGGATCAACCAGCAGATGTCGAAGCCCTCAACAGAGAAAAGGCAGCCGATTTGGCCAATGTTCTCGAAGACTTGAAATTCCCTGCAACAAAGGAAGAAATTCGTAATTACGTTAATGCTAAACCGCCTTCTGGGTCGAAAAAAGCCGATATCATGCAATGCGTAGATAGCCTTCAGGATAACACAGCATACAACAATGTACACGAAATTGAAAAAGATGCCGGCTTAGTGAGAAGAACTGGATGATTGGCGGATCAGCACAGAAATAGAACTACACGATCGAAAAGATGACAAATGCCCAACGTTGTTGGATCTTCAGACAGGATTTTTATCATCAAACCAATAAACAAAAGAGACTATGAATAGTGGCTGGGCTGCAACGTCATCCAAAAGCCTTATCCTTGTATATGACGCTCTCTGTCTATCATATGTCCATGATAAAAGCAGGAGAGCTAGCAGATAAAACGTACATAGCTCTGGATGAAAATACCTTGGTGGCTGACGGCGCAAAAACACTGTACGAGCAGGAAGGATGCACCATTGTTGTCACCAGAAATGATAATAAAGAAAACAAGAGGGTTCCTGTCGGAATAGTCACTGAAAGAGATATCATATTTCGCATAGTAGCCCAGAACAAGGGCCCATTCAAAGTATCACTGGGAGACATAATGAGTACCCCTCTAATTTCAATAGAATCTGACAGTCCTGCCAAGAAGGCGTTATCGATTCTTAAAGAGAAAAAAATCAATCGTCTTACAGTAATAAATGAAAAGGGAGAGCTCGAGGGCCTTCTCACTACAGAGATGATTGCTAAAAGGCTTCCAGAAGACAAGATAACAGAAACGTAGACAGGGTTTCTGGACACCGTAGAAGCGTAGAGTTGGCAAGGAACCCGAAAAAAGCATCCATCAAAAAGCTGTTGCGCCTCCGACATGACAATTAGTAGTCGTCTAAATTATATAATCAAGTTATAGGCTCTAATGATAGAAGATAGTACGGCTCGATTTTAATAGTATAATGCTGGATTTGGCATGTAATAGATATGACAATATTAGCAGGGC
>CAZPIL010000161.1:0-4216 GCA_964586705.1 uncultured Nitrososphaera sp.
TCGTGCTTCAAGCTGAATATGCTCACTAGCTTGTCTATATCATCATTGCTCACCTTGCAGTTATTGTGCGCAAGTTTCAGGCAGTAAGGATACCCGCTGACGCTATGGTAGCATAATTTGTCCATGAGCGCTTTCAACTCCTGCTCGCTTGCACTAC
This sequence comes from uncultured Nitrososphaera sp., assembly GCA_964586705.1. GTDB lineage: Archaea > Thermoproteota > Nitrososphaeria > Nitrososphaerales > Nitrososphaeraceae > Nitrososphaera. The sequence goes on from CAZPIL010000161.1 coordinate 158, forward strand.
CCATAACCTCTATTCTGACCATGGGTGTGTGTTCTTTTAGCCGCGCGTAGACCTCGTAAAGATGACCAAAGCCGCACTTGACCTCTTCAGGCGTGCTAAAGCCGGTCTCATGGTTGCTTGCCTGGTTGTAGTAATAGATGTCACCTGCCCGGGATTCCAGTCCGCCAAACTGGGCCCGGCTTTCAGAGCTTTTTGAAATAAAGACAGAGCTACCATGCTTTTTCACCATGTCGTTTGCCTCTGCAACGCTCTTGCCTTTTGTCCGCGCTGCCAGCGAGCCATCGATGCAGATAACGTCAAACTTTTTTCCTTGTTCTTGCTGTTGCTGCTGCTCTGCCAAATGCGCTACCTTGGCCTCCATGTTCATCGCCTTTTTTTCAAGCAGATCCCGTCGGGCTGAATCTGCTATATCTATTTCATGGTCTTTGGCAAGTATCTCGTTTGCATGAGTGACTGCCACGGCGTCTATCACATAGAGATTTAACCCCTGAAAAGCGCGCTTGTTCCAGCTGCTGTCAACTCCTGCAGAAGTACACAGGACAGGTTCTGGTTGATAGGAGATCCACTTTGACGACGCCTCTTTGACGATTCTCCCATGGTTGGCATCCTTTATCTGTGCAAACTTTTTCTCCCTGTTCCTCAGGGCGTCAAGGTATACCTCTTTTAGCAAGCAGGACTCAGCAGGCATACCTGAAGAGACCTTTCTTAAAAATGATCGTAGTTGCTGCTGCTATCGTTTTTGCTGCTGTTGTTATTGTCGTTATTGTTCATTTTCGCAGCTATTTCAGCAGGGTCCCAAGGCGTCCTTGGCTTTACTGCGGCAAGCGCGCCCATTTCAACCAGCTGCGTGGCTATGCCTGCTGCTACAGGCAGTGCCCCCGTAGCGCCTGGCGAGTTGTAGTTTAGCACGTGAAGAGAAGTATCGCTCTTTAGTATCAGCGTATCCGGAACGAACCTGCCGGCGCTGTCAACTACTGACGAACGTATCCCTGCTGTTCCTCGTGTCTTAAATTCAGACGGCCTGATTGCTGGCAGAAATTCCCTCACCCTGTTTATCATGGCAGTCTTTGAAAGAGAGCTTTTCAGCTCGGCACTTGCAAGCGAGAGGAACTGCCGGTCAAAGGCCATCCTTCTGGCACCGCTCCGCGATGACTCGATTATCTTTGGTATCATGTCTGCAAGGTTGCGGCCAAATCCATAGGCATATGGCCCAAAAACGGGTACGGCATTTGGTCCCACTTCTCTTCGCCCGTCTGCTCTGACTATCCAGTGCGGGTCAAGAAAGGGATATTCAGAATGCTTTGGCACAGAATATATCGAAAGCTTTGTCAGCTCTCGGTATTTCTCTGGAGCCTGCCAGTACTCTCCTCTAAAGTGCAAGTCGGTGTATTCTTTTGCTACTCCCATCGAGTGGGCAATGTCCACGGCATTGCCGCCGGCAGCGTTTATGACAAATTCGGCTTCAATAAGATTGCCCGTTCTTTTTTCTCCTTCTTCTTTTCCTTTTTCTTTGTCTGCGGTGACGGCAGCAGTAGCAGCAGATATCGCATATGCACCCCTGCGTGCATCCCACGTGACCCGCTTTGCCTTGCTTCCAAGGGCAATCGTGCAGCCAAACTTTTTCATATCCAGTAAAAGCGCCTTGGCAAAAGAGCCATAATCTACCGAGCCATCCTTTGAGCAGAATATCGCAGATTCACAATTGACATTTGGCTCTACCTTTGCCACCTCTCTTTTGTCAAGAAAGCGCAGCTCGTGTTTTTCGAGCCCGTTTGCCTCGCCCCACTCCATGTACTTGTGCAGTTTGTCTATCCCCTTGTGGTCAAGGGCGACTTCAAGCACACCGTCGTGTACAAACGGCAGGCCCTTTTGCTTGGCATATGTGTGCCACATCTCAAATCCAAGCGAAGCGGCTCGCGCAAACGTCTTTTTCTTGGCAGGGTCATACAGGAATGGCGCGTGTACCTTGCCGGTGTTCCTGCCGCTCGTGTGCTGTGCTATGGCGCGCTCTTGTTCTATCAACACTATTGAAGAAGGGTCCTTTGCCTGTCCTGACAGAAAGTAAGCTATGGAAATGCCAAGCACTCCGCCGCCTATTATTGCGACCCTGTACAAGCAATGTCTTGAAGAAAATCGCTACTAATAACACTTCCAAAGAAGAGGGAGAAAGAGATGGAGAACAAAGATAACAAGAAAAAGACAGTAAAACGTTTAATATGATATTCTACCCCAGTTTCAATCTAGTTGGCACAACAGCAGAGGGAAGTCGGTGATAAAAGGAGGAGATCTTATGATGACCTGCCCGAGCTTCCAGAAGGAAGGCCAATGCTTCTGCTTTCTGCCATCTATTCAGGCGAAGAGAAAAAGGCATACCTCAAATTCTACGACCCACAGGATAACGTCATCTATCACTGGCGCGACAGGACGGGACACAAGCCATATTGCTACACCAAGGTCCAGTATGCAGACTTGGTCGACGACATCGTCGCCAAAGAGTCCAAGTACACCGTCGAGCATGTGAAGAAAAGAGACGTCATAGCAGACAAGGAAATAGACGTTCTAAAGATATTGGCACCCGATCCGCTTTCCATAGGAGGCACAGAAGGCAGCCTGAGAGAGAAAGTCAGGTCATGGGAAAGCGACATAAAATACCATGAAAACTACCTTTACGATAACGGCCTGATTGCCGGACTGTACTACGTCAGGCAGGGGAACAAGATAGAGCCCCACATGTACCAGATCTCAGACAAAGTCAAGGCAGAGCTTACGAGCCTAATATGGGACAAGATAAAGGAAGAAGGAGAAGCAGGCAAGGAATACAGGCAGTACGTCACAAACTGGGCAAACCTGCTCAACCAGCCCATTCCAGAGCTAAAGAGAGTTGCTGTAGACATTGAAGTCGAGACAGAAGAGGGCAAGATGCCAACAGCCCGGGACCACGACAGGCGGGTCACCGCAGTAGGCTTTGCTGGAAGCGACGGGCTTCGCAAGGTCGTGGTCCTTGACGGCATTAATGACAACGGCCAGCCTCTGATCAAAGAAGCCGAAGTCTGCAAGACGGAAAAAGAGCTTCTTGAAAAGGCGTTTGCGATAATCAACTCGTACCCGATAGTTCTGACATACAACGGCGACGACTTTGATCTTCCCTACCTCTACATGCGCTCGCAGGACCCCAGAATCGATCCAAACGAAGGCAAGGTTGTGCCCAAAGAGCAGGTTCCAATCATTATCAAAAAGGAGTCTTTTATCAAGCGCGGTATGCAGGCAGAGCCGGTCGGCATACGCCACGGTATGCACATTGACCTTTTCAGAACATTCCAGAATCGGTCAGTCCAGATCTATGCCTTTTCAAGAAAATACACGGAATTTACGCTAAACGCGATATGCGAGGCGCTGCTTGATGACACAAAGATAGAGTTTGAAGGAGACATCAGCGAACTTCCTATGCAAAAGCTTGCCGAGTATTGTTTGAAGGATGCAGACCTGACATACAGGCTGACAAGCTTTGGCGACAACTTGCTCATGAAACTGCTGGTGGTCATTGCAAGGATAGGCAGGCTTTCAGTTGACGATGTTGCGCGCTTTGGAGTCAACCAGTGGATCAGAGGTATACTATATTATGAACACAGGCAGCGCAACGAACTGATTCCGCGAACTGACGAGCTGGTGGAAAAAGGAGCATCCTCCACTGCTGCCGTGATAAAGGAAAAGAAATACCGCGGAGGAGAAGTGGTAGAGCCGACGCCGGGCATTCACTTCAACGTCGTGGTGCTGGACTTTGCCAGCCTGTATCCCAGCATAATCAAGGTACACAACCTCTCGTACGAGACGATAAACTGTGTCCACGATCCGTGCAGACAGAATGGCATGATAGAAGGCACCACGCACTGGGTATGCCAGCAGCGCAAGGGTCTGTCGTCACTGCTGATAGGGTCACTGCGCGACCTGAGGGTCAACTATTACAAGCATCTGTCAAAGGACAAGACCCTCCCGCCTTACGAAAGACAGCTGTACAATGTCGTCAGTCAGGCTATCAAGGTCATTTTGAATGCATGTTTC
>CAZPIL010000162.1:0-4093 GCA_964586705.1 uncultured Nitrososphaera sp.
CTCTGTTGCCGTTTTCTCTATCTGGTTCATCGTTGGGCATATCGCCACAAATGCACCGCTGCCTTTGAGCGCGTCATGGACCACGTCGAGAACCGTCCAAGGGTCTCCGAGATCTACAATCGCGATGTCAGCATTTGTAATATCGACACCCTGATGCGGGTCGTGTTGATTTAATGTCACGTATTCTGATATGCCGGCCTTTTCCAGATTGCGCTTGGCAATCTCCATGAAGTCAGGGTTGACATCAAACGTATGTACGTGCCCTTCTGGTTTTATAATACTTGCAAAAAAGGTCGCAGTGGCGCCGCTGCCTGTGCCGATTTCAAGAACTTTAGAGCCATTCTTCATGCCAGTCCTAGCGGCTATGAACCCTAGATCCTTTGGATAGACGATCTGTGTCCTGCGCTCCGACTTCATGACAAAGTCATGGATAGTAGGCTCTATCAGGAACACCACCTTGCCCTCGGTAGTCCTTATCACCGATCCGTACTCCATGCCTATTGTCGCCCCCACATCTATGATACCAAGGTGCGTGTGCATCTTTTTATCCGGCATCACTTTTGTTAGCCATTTCTTGCGCGACGTGTGGAAAAGGAGCACGTACGAGCCCTCCTTGATCTTCACAAAGAGGCTAGCAAGTAGGACAGGATAAAAATCAATCTAATATGCGCAATGTCTAGCACGTCTCTGTACAGAGAATAAAGGAGAGCAGGATAAGTAGACAGGTTCCATCCCAAGCTCACATCTTGCTGAGGGCTGTTACGCCTAGTAGCGACAGCGCGTTTTTCAAAGCTATCCCAAACGCCCGGACGAGTGCGAGCCTCGCCAGCATTCTGTCCCTGTCAGATTCCTTCAGAACAGGCACTTTTTCATAAAAGACACTAAAGACAGTTGCAAGGTTGTACGAGTAGCGCGCGATGGATTTTGGCGACAGCGATCTTGCGGCGTCTTCGACTACCATGTCAAGTTTGGATATCTCTTTTATCAGCACTATCTCGGCTTCATGATCCAGCAACTCGAACTTTGCATTGGATGGCGCCTCAACTGATGACTTTTCCAGGATACGCTGCGACCTAGCATAGGCGTATTGCAAATATGGTCCTGTATCACCTTCAAGGCTCATCGACTCTGTAATGTCAAATGTGATTATCTTGTCAAGATCCTGCTTTATCATGTTATAGCGGATGGCAGAAATCGCAATCTCTTCTGCCACAGAGTCCAGCTGTTCGCCAGCAAAGTCAGGGTTCCTGCTTCTCACTTCCTCTCTTGCCTTTCCCTTCAAGTGTTCAAGCACGTAATCTGCGCCGACATAGATGCCCTTGCGGCCAGACATGTGCATGAACTGTTTTCCACCTATGTCGATGCCAAGCGCCTTGGCCGTGTTTCCAGAGAGCGTGACTGCCTCGTATCCCAGATGCTGGTAGTCGCCGCCTGTGCCAATCCTGCCGAGCACTTGCGATATAATACGCTGAAGTCGCGCCTGCCGCGAGTCAATTATTGTAACGACCTTGTCGGCGCCAGAAAACATGCCAGGCTTGCCGTCTGCAAGTGTCGTAGCATAGAGCATGGAATTATCCCACTGCTTTCCATATTCAACATAACGGAACGGATCATCGACGAGTTTCAGCTTCCACGCTGCATAAGGTATGTCCTTTGCGACGTATGTTGCCGTGCCGTCGCTTCGTACCACCACCTTGTCCTCCTCGCCTTGGACCTCTATTATCCAGCATCCCTTGTTCTTTCCCTCCTCCTCGAACCTCACAAGACCTTCCCTTTTGAGGAGCTCAAAGGCTCTTTCCCACATCTTTGAGACGACAATTTGAGACTCGAAATTCAGAATGTCGTAGCGTGCCTTGAGCCGCCAGCAGGTCAAAAGCTGTTCGTCAAGGACGCGCCTTGTTATCTCCGCAGCAAATGCTGCTGTTTCTGATTTTCCCTCCTCTATCTCTTTCAGGACGATCTTGCGCTTCTCTGCAAATGATGGGTCCTTCTCATAGAGTTGATTAACCTTTACGTACACGTCATCTCCGCAGTACTGGTCGAACTTGCGGCCTGCCGGAGGCTCAACAGGGAGCCCTGCAAACCTGAAGCCGATGATTATGTCTGCAACCTGAAGCCCAGAGTCATCGACGTAGTTGAGGACAGTCGCCCTGTAGTTTGCGGCCTTCATTATTCTGTAAAGTGTATCACCCAAGACCACATTTCTCATGTGGCCGACATGAAGTGCCTTGTTAGGATTGACGCTTGTGTGCTCTATGGCCATTGTCTGGCCCTTCCCTGCGTCTACGTGACCATAATCTTCAGGGCTCGAGAGAACGCCTGCAAGAGTTGACACAGATAGGGCCGCGTGGTTCGCGAAAAAGTTAACGTAGCCTGCAGGATGTGCCTCGGCCGACAAGACCAGCGAACCGGGCACTATCAGCGGCTTTATTGATTGTATCAGTTCCTGTGCGATCTTCGCTGGCGGCTTTTTCAGCTGCTTGGAAAGAGGAAATGCGACATTGCATGTAAGATCCCCGAACTCTTTTCTAGGAGGTTCTGACACGTCAAACTGCACCGAAGGGTAGGATGCAGATACAAGGCCGGCTGTCACGATTTGCCTGGCCTCTTCAACCAGCCTTCTAAAAGTCATGTCCTGACCCCCAAGTGGTTGAGAGCGACATGATCTATCGCTTCTATTAGACCTGTGCCTTCCCTTCCAGAAACGACGTGCGATGCCTTAGCCTTGACAGGATCGTCGGCGTGGCTCAGCGCGATGCTGTATCCGCAAATCTCGAACATTGGAACATCAGTCTCGCTATCGCCTATGGCAATGGTCTCTTCAGGCTCTGCCCTCAGAACCTTGAGTGCTTCTTTCAAGCCGAGCGCCTTGTCCACACCCTTTTCATTGATATGGAAAGCGTACTTGCTGTCATTTAGATATAATTGCAATCCGTGTTCATCAAGTATCTTCTGCCCTTCTGCAAGATCAAACGTCCGGAGCATTACAACTTCAGTCATCCGTGGAAATACCGGTTTTTCCTGCACACCGTCAAGGTTCTTTTTCAATATTTCATAGCCTTTCATGCATTTTTCCCTACTTGCAAGCAGTTTGTGATCCTGCGGTGCCAGTGTTATCGCGCCGCCGTTCTCTCCCACGGCAAGCTTGGTGGTGCCGCCAAACACCGCAAGTACAAATGCCTCCACAGATGATCTGCCAGTAACATAGATTACGCTGTAGCCCAGCCTGTCGAGGTAGCGCAGCTTCGCCAGCGCTTGGAGGCTGACTATTCCTCCACCATTTTCTGTCAGCGTACCGTCGATATCGACCGCGAATACCTTGATGCCCAAACGCAAGGATTGGCATCTGTTTTCATTATAAGTGCTTTCCACTCGCCAAGAATCAATGCAACGAAATCAATAAATATCCACTAACATACATAATGTTACTAACAGGTGATATCTATGTCAGCACAACAAGTTCCAATCGTGGTTCTGAAGGAAGGCACTTCTGAAACGAAAGGGAGCCAGGCGCAGAGAAACAACATTACTGCGGCCAAGACGGTCGCGGAGATGGTGAGGACGTCCCTCGGTCCGCGAGGCATGGACAAGATGCTCGTAGACACGCTGGGCGACGTCACCATTACAAACGACGGAGCAACCATCTTGAAGGAGATAGATGTACAGCACCCGGCCGCCAAGATGATGGTCGAGATAAGCAAGGCCACTGATAATGAAGTGGGCGACGGTACAACGTCCACGGTTGTCCTTGCCGGCGCGCTCCTAGAAAAGGCAGAGGAGCTGATAACAAAGAACGTACACCCGACAGTCGTTGTAGAAGGGTTCAAGAAGGCTTCGCAAAGGGCAACAGACATGTTGAGAGATGTTGCAACTAAGGTTGACCCACAGGACAAGGCGTTTCTGAACAAGGTGGCCCGAACCTCGATGGCATCCAAGATGGTATCAAGTAATTCACAAGAGCTCTCTGGCATGGTGGTAGATGCGGTTCTTGCAGTTGCAGAGAAGTCCGATGATGGATTCAGAGTTGACACAGACAATATCAAGGTGGAGAAAAAGGCAGGAGGTTCGATACGCGACACCAACCTCATCAAAG
>CAZPIL010000163.1:0-4045 GCA_964586705.1 uncultured Nitrososphaera sp.
TGTTATCTATGTCGCTCGTGCACCCGCACCCCTACCTTTCTTCTCCAGACATCGTATTTGTTAAGGTTGCTTAACGGTTATGTTAACAGGACGCTTTTAAACCGACGAATCAACCCTAGCTGTGTAATGTATCAGCTGATACAAGCTTGAAATATGATGTGATGAGACGCGTTTTGGAGAGGAAAGGTAGGGGTGGCCGTCTGGCCAAAAACCGCTTGGTAACAGTCCAGTTAACTTTGCATAGCGTCATATGTAAAAAGGGCTTAAAAACGACCCCTACATTTCCACTGGAGCGTTAAGGTATCCCTTAACACTGTTAACGGGCCGGAAGGGGACCCCTACATTTCCACTGGAGTTCGAACAACGCACTTTCACTACACCAAGAGTGGTTAACTCTATACAGTTGTTAATGAAAGAATAACGCGTCTCATGCACAGCTAACAACAGCTAAGCTAATTGTTATCATGTTTGACACAAGCTCTGTTAAGTGTTAAGGTGTTAGTTGGTGAACTGCTTTCGATGGTAGGGCGTAAAAAGTTCCGCATAGAGCTGGAGGACGCCGAGGGGAGCAAATACAACCTCTCACTAGAGGGCAATATTTCCAAGGAAAAGGTAGTCAAGATAATGGAATTCATGGATCTCCTCAATATCGAAGGCGATGCTCCGCGTGAAGTCGGAATAGAACGCCATGCCTCTGTTGGCGACAGGATCTGGGCACTCTTGGAGGCCAAGTTCCCATATGGCAGTTTTACTTCATCAGATATTCTTGAATTATATGAAGATTCGTACAATGAGCCGATAAAGCTGAGTATAATCTCGACTTATCTATCCAGATATGCAGAACGGGGCAGGCTTGTTCGTGCCCGGCAGGGAAAAGAGTGGGTATACAAGACAGCTAGGCAGTCTGCTGCAGCCCGGGCGCCTGCACAGGTCTCTCCCTCAACCTCGCTTGACCCGCTTCAGTAATAGCATACCGGAATGGCTTGCTATTCAAGTCCCTGCTAACAAGGCCGGCATCATGCAGCTTTTTCATGAGACGGGCTGTATGCTCCCTAGTCCTGCCAATTGCATTTTGGACGTCGCGTGAAGTCCGAGGTCTTTCCATCAATAGTTTGAGTATATAATCCGTGGTGCCATTCTGTGCTTCAAAACTCTCCGTGACCTGAGCATGCTGCGTGACTGGCACAGGCTCACTCACAGACTGCGCGTGAGGCTCGACCTGTTGTGATGGCGTCACGGTGGCGTGAGGCTGCGTGACAGCCTTTGTCTTTGCCTCTACTATGTCAAGCCTGGTACGCATTTGTGCGATAACATTATCATAATCCTTCAACCTTCGCGTGTATTCCATCACAATGGCTTCTACGACTGCATCATTGGCGTGATAATCACGCTTTGTGCCGCGACGTAGTTTGTATGCTGACATCACTGTGACAAGTCCTACACCATATGCCAACACGCCGTATATCACGTAATCAAGGTCGATTGTGACGCCGACATAAGGGATCTCGATAATCATATCACGACTTGCCACTCTAAACCGTGATTTAATGTTACAGACCAAACTTTGTTTACAACTTGGACATTCTTTTTACAAGGGCATCCATCACGGACATCACATCGTTCAAGCGTGATTCATCTGTAATGTCACTTCTTTCTGCGCTCAATATCACGCCAAGTTGGTCGGCCAAGCGGGACAGGGTTCCTAATGCTTCTGGCTGAAGGATACCTGTTGATTGTAGAAGAAGCATGCTGTAAAGGACTCCAGCGACTTTGTCCCGGCACTGCTTTACCTGCCTGTAATACGCTCCGGAACTGATGTTTTGTGCTCGGCCCTGCCCCTGCAGACGTTTAGAAATTATAGCTAACTGACGCGGAGTAAATAGAGAATTTGCAACAAGTTGCTCTAAAACAATATTAGAATTAGATCCAAGGTCTGCCATGATAGCTATACAGATTTGTATACCACATCGTAATTAAACCTTGCATAGATACCACCCTTGTCAGGAACTGTTTTTGCCTATATCCTCTCAGAAACGAGGAAGGGGGATCTGTGCCTTGAGCGTAGGTTGAGCGCAGACAGCTCGGTTACTTGACGGACCCCTCATGGCTAAACGAGGCGCTAGTCAAGCCGAACCCATACACTTTAAAATGCCCCGAGCCCCTGTCAATGAGGCGTGGGTGGAGGAGAGGTAGAGCAGAAGCTCAGAAGGGATATTGAAAGGCACGGTACGATATGCCTTCCGCTCATTGACTCTGAAAACTCGAAGAACGCGTCCTCCGTCGCAAGAAAGGTGGAGGAGGCCGGCGCTTCAGGGATCCTGGTTGGGGGTTCATCGGCAATCGACCAATTTGAACTCACAAACGTTGTCTCGGAAATCAAGAAGAACGTCACGGTACCCGTGATATTGTTCCCCGGCAATGTCACAGGTGTGTCACCAAGAGCCGACGCGATACTGTTCAGCTCGCTTCTTAATTCTGAGGACCCGTACTTTATCACGGGAGCCCAAGCACTCGGTGCACTTGCAGTCAAAAAGCATAACATCGAGCCACTTCCAACGGCTTACATCATAATAGGCGAAGGAACTGCCGCGTGGTTTGTGGGTCGGGCTAGGGCCATCCCATTTAACAAGCCAAACCTTGCCGTGATGTACTCACTGGCGGCCCAGTATATGGGCATGAGGTTTGTCTATCTTGAAGCCGGCTCGGGCGCGTCCCACAGCGTGCAGCCTGAGATGGTAGCAGCCGTCAGAAAATATTATGAAGGAACGCTCATAGTCGGGGGCGGGATAAGGAGCCCCGAGATCGCCGGCCAGATAGCCAAGGCCGGCGCCGATGCAATTGTGGTGGGCACTATGATAGAGAAGGACGACGAGTGGCAGCAAAAGTTATCAGCAATGATAAAGGCAATGCGGCAGGCTCGGAAGTAATGCTTGCAGAGGGACAGGCGCGCCTTAGAGATATCAGCATGCCGGCATATTATCGCCGGTACCAGCATGACATTTTGCAGAATGTGCAGAAAAACTATGAACATGCGCTCATAGCCCGGCGCAAAGGTATTGATGTGGCCGGCGTAGTTGAACCCAAGATTGCTTTTGATTTGTCAGACAGAGTCGCCAAGATGCACAACATCGACATCGCCGACAGGCTGCGCGCGCTTTTGGGTCAAACCACAAAGGAAAAGGCCGCACTGAAGATAGCAGAGGAAATCGCAAGGGGCGAGTATGGTACGGGCGATTTGAAGACACGTCTTGACAACGCCGTGCGCGTCTCACTTGCCGTTGTAACGGAAGGTGTGACTGTGGCGCCGCTGCAGGGAATATCTGATGTCATGGTAAAGAATAACGCCGACGGCTCTCAATATCTGTCAGTCTCGTTTGCCGGGCCCATACGGTCTGCAGGCGGGACAGAAGCGGCGCTTACGATGCTCATAGCGGATCATGCAAGAAAAGTGGCCGGACTTTCGCCGTATCTTGCTAATTCATTCGATGACGAGACCGGTAGATTCGTAGAGGAATTGCGCATCTACGAACGCGAGGTCATGGGCTTCCAATTTAAGGTCCTTGACGAGGACGTTGTAAAGTGCATATCGAGCCTGCCAGTTGAGCTTGATGGCGTGGATACCGATCCTGTAGATGTAGTGGGTCACAAGGGCATGAAAAGGATTGCAACCGACAGGGTACGCGGTGGTGCGCTCCGTGTCATGAACGACGGGCTGATAGGCAGGAGCAGAAAATTGTTGAAACTTGTCGAAACACTAAAACTGGATGGCTGGCAGTGGCTCAAAGAATTAAAGGGCGCTATCCAGACCGGCGAAGACGACGCGGCACATCACAGGATGTCTGAAGTCATCACCGGCCGGCCAGTGCTTTCCATGGTGAAAAGGATCGGAGGCTTTAGATTAAGGTATGGCAGGGCGTGCAACACGGGCTTTGCAACAATAGGAATACACCCTGCAGTTCCAGCACTTCTCAATTACGCAATCGTGGCCGGCACACAGATCAAGATGGACATACCAGGCAAGGCATCGACTATAGCACTTGTTGAT
>CAZPIL010000164.1:0-4042 GCA_964586705.1 uncultured Nitrososphaera sp.
CAGCAGACATCATCAAAAGCTTGGTGGCTGAAGCAGGAACGCTGTTGTTGTGTGGCGACGCATATGCAGCTAATAATAACCGGAGAAGCGAGGGAAACCTTGTCAGGGAAGCCAGTGCCCTTTGGGACTTGGTAGTTCACTAGTATGCCCTTCCGAAAAATGCCAGCTTTTTAGCCTGTTGTCCGCAATAAAGACATTTGTCAGGTATTCCTTCTTGGTCAAACGGCAATACGCGTATGTCGGCACTCGTCTCATCTTTGATCTTTAGTTCGCATTCCTGCGCACCGCACCATCCAGCAGCCGCAAAGCCCCCTTTTTCTATGGCGAATTTAAAGTCATCATAAGTTGCAGGCCTGCTCATAAATCCATCTAGCATCTTCTTTGCTTTCTCATACAGGCTTTTTTGGACTCCATCAAGCAGATTACCTGCAACATCGACTAGGTTTGACTGCTCATGTTGTACCTTTTCGCGGCTATCTCGCCTTACGAATTCGACTGTGCCCTTCTCTATGTCGCGAGTACCGATGTTGATGCGCAGCGGTACACCCTTCATCTCCCATTCGTTAAATTTCCATCCTGATGTATACTCATCTCGGTCGTCGACGTGTGCTCTGATACCGGCCTTGTTAAGCTTCTGTGCAATTTCTCCAGCTTTGCTTTTGACAAGTGCAGCATCCTTGTCTTTGTGTATAGGAACGACTACAACTTGGATAGGCGCGACTTTTGGCGGAATTACTAGTCCCTTATCATCTCCGTGTACCATTATCAATGCCCCTATCAACCTCCACGATACCCCCCACGAAGTTTGCCAAGCAAAGTGCTCCTTTGTGTCCTTGCCAAGGAATTTTATTTCAAAAGGCCTTGAGAAATTCTGACCCAGGTGGTGCGATGTCCCCATCTGCAGTGCCTTGCCATCCGCCATCATGCCTTCGAGTGTAATAGTATATTCTGCCCCCACGAACTTCTCCTTGTCGCTCTTAAATCCACGTACTGCTGGCACTGCAAGATGTTCCTCTATCAGTTGCCGGTAAATATCAAGAACTGTCATTACCTCCTTTTCGGCTTCTTCCGCTGTCGCATGCACAGTATGCCCTTCTTGCCAGAGGAACTCTGAGGTGCGCACAAAGGGCTTGGTTGCCTTTATCTCGGCGCGGAGAGCAGAGTTCCAGAAATTTATCTTCAGTGGTAGGTCGCGGTAGCTTGTTATCCACTTTGCAAAAATCGAATATGCCAACGTCTCCGATGTCGGCCGCAGTGCAAGTTTTTCACCCACTTCGTTATCCCCGGCCTTTGTCACCCAGAATACCTCGGGTGTGAAACCAGCAAAGTGGTGCTCCTCCTTCGAGAGTAGGCTTTCAGGTATCAAAACGGGCAGAAAGCCGTTCTGGTGTCCGGTCTCCTTGAAGCGCCGGTCTAACAGGTCTCGGATAGACTCCCATATAGCGTAACCATACGGTCTAAGAACGATAAAACCCTTCACAGGTGCATAGTCTGCAAGTCCTGCCTTGAGCACAACCTGCGTGTACCACTCGCTAAAATCCTCGCTTTTCTTGACGGTTATGCCTACTGCTTCCTTTTGGACAGAGCTCAATTAGTTGCAAACGATGCCGGAGGGTTTATGAAGTTTTGCGCTAGAGAGGTTCGCCTTTGCAGTACACCTTTCCAATAGGCCTGCTGAAATAATTAGGACAGACATAACACTGGAGGAAACCAATCTCTTGCTTTAGGACAGGACAGTCAACCGCTTCCAACTTCATACGCTTGATCATCTTTGGACTAACACCTTTGATCTTTAGCTTGCCCTTTTCGTCCATCATACCAGAATTCTGCAGCTCTGCTTTAGCCTTATCCGTGATTTTAATCGTCTTTTCCACCTGCTTGACTGGAACAACAAACTTGACACCTTCAGGGGGCGCGTCACTCATCAACATGACTTCACTCTAGAAGTATATGACCCTTTGCGTCAAAAGTCCGTTATCTTTGTCTGCGACTTGAGCGACCTGCACAACCGGCTCTGCAAAGTGATTTCAGCCTTTGATTGGGACATTATCGAGCAGGCAAATGTCAGGGCCTTGTCAAGTTCATCAAAGTTTGTCGGATGCTTCTTCAAAGCCTCGCGCACACCCTCCCTTATCTGCCATACGCCTACAGGTATTGCATACTCTGGATGTATCTCCCGTAACACAAGCGCCGCTGCTTTTCTTCTTCTTTTGAACAGGTGCTCTGCTACTGCAAGTCTTGCTGCAAAATAGGCGCCAGCTATTGATGGGTAGTGGTCAAGCCCCCTTGCATCCTCAAAGTCTACCCCAACTACCATTTTTCCATCTCCGGTGTACCACGACTCCATCATCTCAAAGCTCCATACACTATCAGGTATCAGAAGGACAGAATAGTAGTTGCCAAGGTGCGAATACTGCCGGACCTCATAGAGGTTTATTTCTGCATTTGTCTCATTCTGCTTTACTAGTCTACTCGATATGATGTCGTCAGTAGCAGTTATGCTCCAGCGTGTTGGAACCAGTCTGCGGTTCTTTTTCACCCCAAGCATACCTACAGATAGCACGCGGTGTATCCTGCTAGATTCAATGCCTTTTTCATATAATTCCATCACGGCGTCTGCAGCCTTTAGGTCTATGTCATAGAATGCAGACTCGATCTTTTGATCTGCAGACAGCGATGATGCCTTGAAAGTTTTTATTGGCGCTGCAGGACCGAAAGGAGCGGTATCACTACTGAGCCTGAGCTCAGTGGCAAGGTCGATATCTGCGAGCGGCCGCTTTTCAAACGTTGCCTCGCTTTCTGCAGGCCGCTCAGACAGGGCAAGCTCCTGCAACTGCTCAACATAGCGGCCTTCCGTCATACCCACACTAATACTTGCAATACCCCTAACAAGTGAAAGCCGATAATTTGCTATCTCTTCAAGCGTCTTTCCAACCCACATCTCGGTCTGGTCGTATATGGTGGTGTCACCGTGCACTGGCGGTATCATAGGTCCCACCTTGACTTTAGGGTAGCCGTACCTACCTACGAAAACAGAAGGCGGACTTGTACCGGCAAGCAAATCCATCGAGAGTTTGGCAGAGTGTACCTTTAGAAATCTTAACCAGTTCTCCTCCAAGCGGCGTCTTATTTCTGCCGGCGTTGACACATTTACAGATGGCCAAGGTTGTTTATTTGCTTAAAGTTTATTTTTTCGCAGGTCCCCTATCAGCCTGTGACAGAAGGATTTCCAGTAAGAATGCTCTCGATGGTAAACGAAGGTATGCTCTGTCTTATGACAGGCATAGGTCACAAGACAGGTCTTTTTGATACCATGTCAAAGATGAAACCAGCAACAAGCAGGGAGATTGCAAAAGCTGCAAAGCTCAACGAGCGCTATGTGCGGGAGTGGCTTGGTAGCATGGTCACGGGCAAGATTATCAGATACGATCCCACCACAGGCAAATACATGCTACCCAAGGAACACGCGGTTGTCCTTACTAGGGCGTCCGGCATCGACAACATGGCAGTCTTTGCTCAGTATGTTGCGCTGTTGGGAATCGTCGAAGACAAAATAGTAGAATGCTTTCACAAAGGCGGAGGTGTTCCATACTCAGCGTATCCAAAATTCCAAGAGCTGCAGGGAGAAGAAACAGCGCGCGTCTTTGACGCAAGGTTGGTGGATCACATACTTCCACTTTCAGGCATGGTTGATCGTCTTGATGAAGGAGCAGATGTACTAGACGTTGGTTGTGGTGAGGGGCATGCGATAAACCTCATGGCAAAGGCATTCCCCAAAAGCAGATTCTACGGCTATGACATCTCATATGATGGAATAAAGGCCGCGAGGGGAGAAGCGAGGAAGATGAAACTTGGAAACGTCCGCTTCAAGGTTGCAGATGCTGCTAGGCTAGACGATCGTAGCAGATTTGACATGATAACTGCATTTGACACAATACACGACCAGGCAAAGCCGGCCAGGGTACTCAAGAGCATAAGTAGGGCGCTTTGTAAAGATGGTGTATTTTTGATGCAGGACATTGCCGCATCAAGCAACTTGCAT
>CAZPIL010000165.1:0-4036 GCA_964586705.1 uncultured Nitrososphaera sp.
ACGGCTCAGTGCCTCACGGTGGATTTGGACTCGGCATAGAGCGGCTGATCCGATGGATAGCAAAGATAGAAGATATCAAAGATACCGTGCTGTTCCCAAGGACTATGTCGCGTGTAGAACCATAGCAGGCTATTTTAAAAAGAGAGAAGGGTAGAGCAGGGGCTCTACACGTGCAGGCTCAGAAAGTCCAGAGTCTTTTCCCATGCGTCTTCAGCCTCTTCAGGCGCGTAATTGTCACCAGAGGGGTTTGCAAATGCGTGGCCAACTCCTTCATAGACATGGATCTCATTCATGATGCCGTTTGCATCAAGCGATGCCTCGAATGCATTTACATCTTCTACAGGAATCGACTGGTCATCTGCGCCAAATATGCCAAGGACAGGCCATGTTATACTGGCAAGCTCTTGCTCATCAGTCACAAGGGTGCCATAGTATATCACCGTGGCAGCAAGCGGTTGCTCTGCATTTAGTGCAAGCTGCAGCGAGAAGCCGCCACCAAAGCACCATCCAAGGGAGGCTATACGGGAGTCGTCTACGTTCTCAAGGTTCGACAGGTATGCCACTGCGGCGTTGAGGTTATCCACAGCAGCACCGGGATTCTCCCTGACAGAGGAGGCAAGTGTCTGGGCCTGACTTGATTCTGTCGCGACCTCGCCATCGTACAGGTCCACTGCAAGGACTACATATCCCTCACCTGCCATCTGTTCTGCCATGTTTTTTATGTTCTCATTCAGTCCCCACCATTCATGTATCATCACTACCGCAGGGAGCTGACCTTCTTCACCTGCGGGCTGCGCCAGATAACCCGACGCGTTGCCGTAATAGTTCACCATTTCAGCATCTACCCCTTCAGGAGGAACGCCATTAGGCGGCTCGCCAGACGTGTCATTCCGGCGCAATTCTCCGACATCTATCCTCTCTACCAGATCTCTTGATGCAGACGAAAGGACGCCATAGACAGGACCTTCCCCAAAGTGCGAATCTATCATTTCAGGGCCTATCCATATCGCGACCACTGCATTATTTGATATCGTCACTGTCAAGGGCACGTCAGATACCGGGCCGTCTCGCATTGTCACTGTCGCCGTTCCTTCAAATGTGTGAGTCGTCGCTTCCGCGTCGACTGCATAATTTTCCACGTTAAAGCCGTACAGGTTGTGGTTGTGCAAACCGTTGCCGTCAGGCATCACCATCACAAAGCGTGCCACCAGCTGCACCCGTGGAGGTTCTGAATCGTCTCCTGCTTGCAGAATCCTCATCACCCATATTCCTGACTCTATCCACGAGGGATTACCTTCGTCATCCAGCTGGACGCTGGAGATCTGTCCTCTAAATGTGTGGCCCGTTTCAGCGCCTCGTGCCGTTGTGTTAGACGAGGAGCTTCCGCGCTCGTCTGACATCTGGCCATAGGCTGAGCCAAGTATGCTGCTGCCCGCCGCAGCCACCAGCATGGTACCCAAGAGTACTGCAGAAATGGTGCCTACTGTGCGGGAAGTTCCAAAAAGTCGGTTTACCCACGTCATCTGAGATGGAGGGTACCCATCGACTAAAAGCATTTCCGGTTACATAGAATATAGTTCTATAGTAATCTTCTACCAAGTCTTCATACTGGCAACAACGTTACCAAGGCTTAAGTAAGCCGGATATTGACGTATGCCAATCCATGCCAAAGGACATAGCCAGAGAAAGGCCCCTTGAGCGTCAGCACAAGGCGCTTCTCATAATTGCAAGTGTCATCATAAAGGCCACCTTGATGGTGATTGTGGCAACTCAAGTTATGTGTGGAAGCGCCGAGCCGAGGGCACTTTTTGCGTGTGGAGGAAATGCAGCATATGTTGGCGGCAGCGCAGCTGCTGTAGCGCTAATGGGTTTTGTCTTTGGTCACTACATAATCAGGCTCAAGTCTTTTAGCCGTATTTTTGCCAGGATGATGTCCGCGGACTTTATAGTGACGGCAATGTACTTTTCAGTCGCATTCCTTGTGCCGGATGTCATGGCTGTGAAGACCATGATCTGGCTCTTTGGCACGTGGATGCTTGGAATGCTCCTTGGGCCTGTGAACATGGAAAAGACGTTCCTGAAAAAACTGTCACAATATGGCGGCATTGTCGCTCTGGGCACTTTTTTCTCGCTACATTTCATCCCAGAGTTTGCAGATCTCGGCTCGGCCTACACGGCTGGAATGATGGTATCAAGCATCCTTGCAGTGTTTGGCGGAGGCCGGTCAGGCTAGACATCAGTCCGATATCATCCACAGAATGGAAGCAACTTTCACCAAACTTAAATAGGATCGCCGTGCACTAGGCGAGTGTCAAAAGAAGAAGCCGCTTGGTCTGATCTGATTATCGATGTCTTTAACAGACTTGCAAAGGAACATGCCTCAGTCACATACACCTTTAATGATCTCGACATACAGATACCGTCTGCATTGGGCAAGGGTAATGCAGTCAGCCACATAAAGGTAAGCGGAAGCATAACTATCGAAACAAAGATCAGATGAGAGAAGGCGATTTCCGCGTGCTTGCAAGTGCCCTTCGCTTTCTGAAGGCAGGCAAGGTTGACCTTAGTATCCAACACAGCAAGTCGCTAGAAGTAAGCTTCAAGGATGAAGTAATAGACATTAACTTTCTCGACCCATCGTTTTTCAGCACAAGCACAAGAAAGAAGGGTCTGCTGGACTCCCTTCAAGAAGCCAAGGAGCTTGGCAGGGCGCTTGCAGACAAGGAAATGACCGTATCATTTTCAAGGAAATCAAAGCCGGTACTGAGGATAGGCAGCAAGGCCAAGCCGAGCCTTTCAAGAGTCGTCACCAGGAGTAAGGAAATACAGGTCCTCAGCGTCAGGGAGCTGAGGGCACTAGACAGCGAGCTTTTGCGCCAGAAACAAGACTAGGCGTCAGCCTTTTTGCGGACTGTCCTCTTTTTTGTCGCAGTTTTCTTTCTCGCCACCCTCTTTTTGGTAACGACGGGTGCTGGCGCATCTGCAGATAATGGCTCAGGTTTCTTCTTTGCAAGACCTATCTCAATAAAAGAAACACGCCTTGTGGCGCCTTCTGCGACAAATTCGTCAGTACCAATGGTTACCGACAGGGTCTCAAGCCCTGCCACATTGTGCTTGACCATCTCGGCTACGTTGACAGCAGTTACGATGCTGAGGCTGCCCTTTGCCTTTATGACAAGCTCGCCAAAAGTTCCCACCCTGAAAAGCGCGGGTGCTATGTAGTCTAGTGCGTACTTTTTGCCTACGATAAGGACATGTGGAGGTATGTCAGTCCTTTGTGCTGCAGGTGATTCCTGAACTACAGAGGTCATCATATCCTCGGGATTTCCCGGTGCAGTTTAGAGCCCAAGTGTCAAGAGATATTGCCAGTTTTGTTTACTTTTGATCGTGCAGAGAAGCATTAAATTGAATCTACGAGTTACAGAGCTTACTTGACAGCAAAAGAGTCGTTTGCAGAGGCCGCAAAAAAGCGGATACTGCTCTTTGACGGTGCCATGGGAACTGAGATACAAAAGCTGAACCCCAAGCCAGAGGACTTTCCGGACGGCAAGGATGGCTTTAACGACGGGTTGATACTGACAAGGCCGGAGTGGATAAAGCAGATTCACAAAAGCTATCTGCAGGCGGGCGCAGACTGTATTGAAACAAACACATTTGGCTCCAACAAGCTAAAGCTGGATGAGTACGGCTACGGCGACAGGACCGTGGAATTCAATAGAAAGACAGCCGAGCTGTCAAGAGAAGTCGCAGACGAGTTTGAAAAACGATATGTCATAGGATCCATGGGGCCGACAGGATTTCTCCCAAGTTCGAACGACCCGGACCTGGGACAAAAACCTCTTGCAGAGATACGGGAAGCCTTTGCGTTGCAGGCAGAGGGCCTCATCCTAGGCGGCGTTGATGCGCTCCTCATAGAGACGAGCCAAGACATACTAGAAGTCAAGCTTGCGGTAGAGGCGTGTCATGAAGCTATGGAGAAAACAGGAAGAAAGGTAGCGATAATTGCCAACGTAACGTTAGATAAGTATGGTAAGAT
>CAZPIL010000166.1:0-4019 GCA_964586705.1 uncultured Nitrososphaera sp.
CATCTCTAATGCTTTATCGACCCTGATCCCTGGAATGAGCCTTTTAAGCCTCTTTAGTGAGACGTTTACAACTGGCACCTTGACACGCTCCTGAGCCAGGACAGTTTGTTGCCATAAAGGTCGCGTACATCGTCAAGTTCAAACCGCAGCATCGCTATGCGCTCAAGGCCGCCACCCCACGCAAGAACTGGATTTTTGATGCCTAGAGGCTTTGTAACCTCTGGCCTGAAAATTCCCATGCCGAACAACTCGACCCACTTCTCCAACTTATCGTTGTACACCATACTCTGAAGTGATGGTTCTGTATATGGGAAGAATGTCGGCCAGAACTTGACTTTTTTTATGCCCATGCGTGCGTAAAACTCCTTTTGCAGGCCCATTAGGTCACGCAATGACGCTCTGGGCGCTGTTGCGACTCCTTCAACCTGGTGAAACTCGACCAAGTGTTTGTATGAAACTTTCTCATTACGAAAGACCCTGCCCACAGAGAAGAATCTTGCATGTTCTGGCTTATCCCTCGAAAGACGCTGCAGGGTGACCGGTGTAGTATGCGTGCGCAGCACAAGCCTTTGCGCTTCCTTGCTATTCCAGCCGCCCCACTCTTTCTTATGAATTGCAGACACCTTTGCTATCTGTTCCTTGCTTGCCACGACTGTCTTCTTCTGATCCGAAATATAGAAGGTGTCCTGCATTTCTCGTGCAGGGTGGTCTTGAGGCGTGAATAGCGCGTCAAAGTTCCAGAATCCCGACTGGACCATTGATCCTTCTATCTCTGAAAAACCAAGACCCACAAAAATCTCTTTGACCTCTTCTATCATGTCTACTAATGGGTGGCGTCTCCCTGCAAACACTGCAGGCGCCGGTGCTTCGATGTCAAGCTTGCTCATCTCAATATCTTTCCACCTGCCTGATGTGATCATGTCTGGAGTGAGCCTGCGCTCCTGCGCCTTCTCTGCTTCAATAGCCGGCAACAGGGACCTGCCGGCGTCGGTTATTGATATGCGCGTCTTTTTTTGTTCCCCTGTTATGATGTAGCCGGGTCTTCTCTTCAAGAAAGCGAGCCCTTCCTTTTCATGGTCGGTCAATTGTGACTCGTCAATGCTTCCATTGCCTAGCCTTGCAAGAACTAGTTCTTCAGGCGACTGTGATACCTGGTTGGTTTTTATGGTACCCTCCTCTCTGAATTGTATCCACTGGTTGCGTCTTGCGCCTGAGACTGCGGCGTTCACCTCTTCGCCTCTAAGAGCGCCGCTCGCGACCACTTTTGCCATTGTATCCTTGCCTTCATTGATTGCTCTGACAAGCCTTCTTTCCGGCAGACCAAACTGCAGTGCACCTCTGCCTTCGGCGTCAAGCGATACTACAAAGACAGATGACTTGCTTAGTTCTATCAGACCCTTGAACTTTAGCCACTCTATGCCACGCCGGGTCTGGTCATCCGACAGTCCCGCAGCCTCTGCAAGCCCCTCTATAGAATCATGCTCGCCTTGCGCCAGCGCCTTTAGAATGGCTCTTTCTATTGGGTGGAGCGCCGCGGCATCGCTACTCATTGTTCAGGGTTGTCAAGTAGGAAGAGTTTTTAAATGTTAGCGCGATGACTTTGCAGCATGCCTTCTGCTGATGACGAAAACACATCAAATGACGACTTTACCGTTACTCCGTGGGAGGTAGAAGGAGATGTAGATTATACTCGTCTAGTAGAAAAGTTTGGCACACAGCCTGTAACGCCTGCTCTTCTCTCTAAGGTAAAAAAGATGACAGGAGAGGTTCATCCGATGTTAAAACTAGGATACTTTTTCTCACACCGCGACTTTGATTGGGTGCTTGACAGGAAGGAAAAAGGTGAAGACTTTTACCTTTATACTGGCAGAGGGCCGTCCGGCATGGTCCACATGGGGCACCTCATGCCGTGGATATTCACTAAATATCTGCAGGACAAGTTTGGCTCAAAACTGCTCTTCCAAATAACCGATGATGAAAAATTCCTGTACGGTCAGGATAGGACCCGTGAAGAAATAAAGCGCTACACGTACGAAAACATACTCGACATTATTGCGATAGGCTTTGATCCCTCGAAGACAAAGATCATAGTTGATACGAAGCATGTACAGCATCTATACCCTATTGCAACAGAAATAGCAAAGAGGATAACCTTCTCCACTGCGAAGGCAGTTTTTGGCTTTACTAATTCTACCAATATCGGGATGATAGGATTTCCGCCCGTGCAGGCGGCACCGTGTTTTCTGCCGTCTGTGGTCGAAGGTAAAAACACACCTGTGCTGATACCTGCTGCCATAGATCAGGATCCGTACTGGCGCATGACCCGAGACGTGGCTGATAGGATGGGTTACTACAAGCCGGCACAGATACACAGCAAGTTCCTGCCCGGGCTTGGGATGCTTGGCAAGATGTCCTCATCAAAGCCCGAGACAGCGATATTTACTACAGATGAGCCTGATGTCGTTGAGAAAAAGACTTCGTCTGCATTCACCGGAGGTCAACCTACTGTGTCGCTACAGAGACAATTAGGCGGAAATCCCATCGGTTGTCCTGTGTTCTGGTATTTGCGATACTTTTTTGATACTGAAAAACAGTCAGATGAGCGCTTGTTGAAGTGCAGGAGCGGTAACCTACTATGCGGTGAATGCAAGGCCGACTTGGCCAAGGGGGCAGGGCCGTTTATAGCAGAGTTCCGGAAAAGACGCGATAAAGCAAAAGATGTCGTCGCAGAATTCATGTATGATGGAGAGCCACTAGAGCCATGAAGTTCTTCTTTGACTGCGAAGGCAAGTATGAGGCAGAAAAGCTGGCGGCTCTAGTGTCTGTGCAGAAGGATGGCACTGTGTACGTGGCCGGCGTCAGCGCGGTGGTCGGCAATGAAGTGGTGATAAAGCTAAAGGACAAGTCCTCGCACGCGGTTGTCATGCGGGATAAAAAGAATGCTGAACACCTTGATGAGCTTCTGAAAAATATCGCCTCCGGCAAGGCAACTGTGCTTTCAAGCGACTCTGACGGCGCCGTGGCCGAGATAGTTGTGAAGGACTAGCGTAGGTCCCTATTCATTTCGTCAGTCAGTATTTCCTGCACCTTTCTGAAATAGAGGCCAGTTGAGTAGGGCATCATTGGGATATATTCTTCGATTACGTTCATTACATAGGGAACTGCTCTTTTCGAGACATTCATCTTGAATTTCATCCATAGTGTCCTGTCTTGCTCAAAGTGAACCTTGTCTTTGAGGTGCTCAGGTACTATCTCTATTGACCTGTCCTCTATGCGCTTGTACCAATATGCAAGTATATCCGGATCCATCCCCTCTTTCAATCCTTTGACTGTGCTGGCTATCTTGTTTTCTGCAAATTCTATGGGTGTGTCTGGGAACATTCCGGTAATCACCTGCGCGCCGGGGATAAAATCTCCTTAATTAAAGATTGTTGAGCTTGTCTTTTCCTCTTCTTAACAACCGTCCTTCCTTGTCTATTTCACCGGCACGTATTCTGGTCGAGGAAATGGGCTTACCATCCTCTGCCTTTTGAATATTTACTGCTATTATCTCAGCTGGCCGAAGTCCGTTTCTTCTGCGTATGTCATTGAGCCTGTGACCCTTTTCCCCTGTCTCTGCACTGGCGACTAGAGCACCCACGTCGCCGGTAGTTACCGCCGGTCCGAATTCACTGTCCAGCTTTGCAATCTGAAAATTCACCTTGCCAAATTGGTCAGATATGGCTTGTTTTAGGTTTGCCACCCGCTCGTCAAAATTGTGGTTCAGCTTTTTGCCTTTGTGGACGTCTGCAAATTCATCGCTAGTGACACCGATGATTACCCTATCTCCGACTTCGAATGCTTTGCTCAAAAGTGAAATGTGGCCTGCATGTATCTCGTCAAATGTTCCGCCAGTAGCCACAACGCGAAATCTAGCCAATGCTGATGCTATGGATGATTGCGATATTAATATGAGTGTCTAGCCGCCCTTTTGGAATATCTTTACTGCCTGCGGAGGACACACATTCTCACATGCCATG
>CAZPIL010000167.1:0-4007 GCA_964586705.1 uncultured Nitrososphaera sp.
CCGTACTGCTCCAGAAGGCAGCCTCGGCAATCGACGATCTTCCAGTCCCAGGGCTGATGCGCGCTGGTGCATGGAGCCTGATGGTCACGCTCCTGCGCGTTGCGGTCGTCGTCGGTTGCGCGGTCGCCGTCATCGGAGAGCCGCGACTGCCGAGCATGGCCGTGGCTGCCGGCGTCGGCATGCTGGCATCCGTGATCCCTTCGGTCATGGCTGGTGTCGGTCCACAGGAAGCCGGCCTCGCGTCCGTTCTCGCAGGGGTGGGGATCGATCCTGCCGAAGCGGTTGTCGTGGCCCTCGCGGCCCGCGCTGCCACCCTGGCCGGGGCGCTCACCGGTGCCGCCCTGCTCAAGGTGGACGAGCGTCTACGTGCATGGTCGGGTTGAGGGCTCCGCAACCAACGGCCGAGCAACCGGTGACTACCCTTCTCCGGCAGCAACTACGAGCCGGACCTGCCGAACGCCGCGAAGGCCCACATGACCACCCTCAGATCGCCCAGAAGGAAGAGAATAGTCTCAAGGAGTCCGTTTCTGCGCAAAAAGTGATTCAATACCAAAGAAATGACGGACAAGGTTTGACACATCTTGAAGTCGTATCTGCTACAATATCTTGCCATGAAATCCGACAAACCATACAGCTTCGCTTGGGAAATAAACAGCTTTTACAAATGGATACCATACGACAGTTTTGGGAATCTCTCCTATCATCATCTCTTCTCCTAAATAGTTGAATCTGGAATCATTGCCGCCAAGATGCATGACTACTTTTTCGATGGCATAGTCATCGGTTATCCACGACGACCACATCAGCAAGAGAAAAGGCACTGCTGCTACAATAACAACAGCAATCGTCTTTCCTTGCATATCGTTAGATTATTCATAAACATGAGATATAAGCTGGTTGCATCTTGTATGTATTCTGAAAGCGATGCAGATTGGACCAGACGCTCTGCAGACGATAATGATGAATGATAGGCTGCAGCTGAAGAAACTTGTAATAAAGCCTAGTAAGGATGGTAGCTGAGTTTGTATCACAAGAGTATACATGGTGTTCTAGGCAGAAATCAATGATAATCTCAGCAAAGATAACGACGATGACAATAACGTTGCTTCATTCCAAGTACTTGATTGCATTTAGGTTCATTCCCATATGTTCTACATTTTCCAATTCATCGCTATTTTCTCCTTTCTACCTGAGATCAGGTTGCTTTTCTTCTAGCATAGCTTCTTTTAGATAGAATTCTTTTTCAGTTAAAGATACTTGTTTATTCAAACTATACCCTGGGCCGGCATTTGAGCCGCTACTGAATAACCTTGCAGTTATTTTGGCTATTGTGAATGAAACGTCTACTCTTATGTTCTCAAGCTTCCATTCTATTGTCCCGCGGTTTTTCAACGTCCATCCTGCTTTATTGATGGTGGCCAAACTATCGAACTGGAATACGATCGATATCACCTTTGTTGGAATATTGTTGACTAGCAGCACGGCCTCAATAAAGGGTCTTATGGGTTGCATTTCTAAATCGACATCAAACAATGCTTTCTGTGCTTGAGTGCTGCTATTGTCATCATAACCATCATCATCACTAGAATATCCACTCTGAATCTGAGATTTTATACTTAGCTGCTTTATCAACAAGCTTGACAGGAGGGGGCTGACCGCATTTACCATCTTCTTGAACTCTGCATCTACAGCACTTGTTATAATTTGGTCAGGATTCTGTGCAGCAGATGTACAAAAGTCGGCTATGTCCTTCGCCTGTTTTGCATGCTGTAGTAGCGTATTTTTCATACTTTGGAGCGAGTCTTCTCCGAGCATAGACTTGAATTCTTGCTCAAGTTCAGAGCTGATGGTGGCGCTCGTAGTGGTAGAATCTTCCTTGACAGCAGCGGGTTCTAATTGAGACTTTTGCATCGAGGCGTCTATCTCTTTGAGGTTTTCTATACCGTACCGAAATTCTAGTCGTACTGAATGTTGCTGTCGTTGTGTTGAGTCTTTCTTCTTTTCATCAGAGATCCTGTTCTGTTTCAGAGATCTAGCCTTTTGCTTGAAGGTTCCCGACTTGGTAGCAGCAAGTATTACACCAGCACCAGCCATACTTCCTGCTATACCTAGGATAACGAGGGCTGTTGAGGAACTAATTATGTTTGTGTCACCTGATGGATCTGGGATTATTATGCTACGGTCTTCACTAATCATGACTGGGGATCCTGTGACGATTAAACTGGAAGTGATTGTCTTTTCTGTTCCTGCATGGTCGATGCCATACTCGTGTGCAGCAGACCATGTTCCTCCTTTCAAGTCGGCAGAGGAAGCCGTGCCGTCATCCCAGTCTACTTCCACGACCACGACTGAATCTGAGCTACTTTTAGAAATTGTGCCGCCAATATCTACAGAAAATGATGTATCTGACGTTTGCCTTATGTCTATGCTGTCTATTGTGAGAGTGATGTCTTCTTCTGTTGTCGTTGTTCCACCTACAACAACAATGCTTACTAGGAATGAACCACTTGCGGTATTGCCTGCAGAATCTGTGGCTTCGCAAGTCACAATATTGTCGCCCTGAGCGAAAATAGAACCGGATGGTGGTGCGCAGACGGGGTTTATGTTGCCGTCGACAATATCGCTGGCTGAAACAGAGTAAGAGACAGAAGTTCCTCTGGAACTTGAAGTTTCTTCAGTAATGTCAGCTGGAAGATCCAATACCGGAGCAGTTGTGTCACGAACTATGACTGTAAAGGTCTCTGTTGTTGAAAGGCCACTTGTGTCTATGGCAGTACATGTCACCTGTGTACTGCCTAATGGAAAAGTATCATCTGACTGTGGGTTACATAGTGGAGTGATGGATTGGCCCTGAGTACTAGTTGCTGTTACGGTAAAAGAAACATCTGCCCCTGATGGCTTGGTTGCTTCGGCCGCAACGGGCAGGTTTGGTGGCAAATTGATGGTAGGAAGTCTATCTTGAGAGATCATGACTTCTATTCTGACAACAGCCGTATCGGTTCGAAAGGCAAATGAATCAGGATCGAGAGGGTTACCGTCGATTACGGTGTACTGGAACCTATCGATTCCTGTAAAGCCTGAATCCGGTGTGTATGTTATTGATCCGTCTTGGTTATTGATGACAACAGAACCGCGCTGTGGAGTAGTTGCATCTCTTACATACAGTTCATCTCCGTCAGGGTCTATATCATTTGCCAAGACGTCAACGGTTACTGGTCTATCCATAGTGGTGGAAGCTGTGTCGTCACTTGCGTTGGGAGGTGATTGTTGTTGCTGTTGTTGCTGTTGACTAGTTGCCATACCATCCGAACTGCCCGTAATGGCTACTACTGCCAGAAGAAGTATGCACGAAAATGAAATGACAAATACTTCTTTGTACGTTTTGAAATCCAAAATTACCTCCCCCGTGTTTTGACCATAATAATTCGCCCTGTAGAGACGGCTTGAAAGAATTTTATAAATATTGTTACACTGTGCTCTAAGTTAGAGTATTTTAATATAAAAAAGCTCTTTTCTTTCTAACATCTTCTTATTTTTACATGATAATAGAATATACTCTAAAGCCAGAGGCAAGGAGAACCACCTGACGTGTGTAACTACCTTGCGAAGAAAGGAAAGAACCTTGTAGCCGTGGCCAAGCAGGTCCAGCGATACTCCAAAAACACCGTGCTGCCTAGTTATCTTTGAGAATGTGGACACCTTCAGTCTTTCAGTATACTGATCATTTCATCTACATTGACGATTCTTGCTCGCCTAAACTCTCCAAGAGATAAAAGACGTCTGTCGCCGGAGACAATATATATGCAGCCTTGCCGTCGTAAGCCGCTCTGGGGATTATATCACCATCCGGGTCTTCTCTTATGATCGAAAACCTTGACTTTGTCTTTACTACTATTCTGACCAAACTTGTAATATCTCGCAAAAAATCAACCAGATCGTGGCCTCTGAGATACCTTTTGATCTTTGGCTCGCTCGCCATTGTCACTATTTCTTCAAGAATTTCCCTT
>CAZPIL010000168.1:0-4002 GCA_964586705.1 uncultured Nitrososphaera sp.
GGACTATGAGTTCACTCTGGCAGTAGATGATCTATTACACGATAGAGGCAGCCGGCGCATAACGTTCGCCTTTTTATCAGCGAGCTTCTTTTACAGTACGATGTAGATGGCAGTCCCAAGTAAGTGCGAATGCCTCTTGCCGGAGTGAAAACTCGATTCTGAGTTGCGAAACTTGTGGCGGTGATGACGATGAGGATGATAATGATAATATGATCAAAATAAGGCAGAGCCTTTTTCGCAGAAAGCAGGTCTTTACAAAAACCCGCGCCCTAAGTCACGGCAAGCGTTTCCAATCAAACAGAGAAATTTTATATTAAAAAACATCAGCAAAATTTAAAACTTTTCCTAACTTTCGGGTAGCCATGTCGATTTATCCCCATTTGATCCAGACCTCCCTGCAACCCTGCAAAGCCGATGTCGTCGTCGCCGTCAACCCATATTTTTCAGGTGCCCTCTGACATGGCCAAGCATTTGGAAAACCTGGTTACGTACAGGTATGACCGAGACACACTGGACGTCCTCAAGGCAGAGCTTGCCGAATTTTCCCAGGCTGCAAAGCAGCAGAAGGGCAAGGACAGCAACATAGCATCGCAGAAAAGGCTGTCTGAGATAGAATACCGCCTTTCAAAGGCAAACAGGCTGTACTACCGGCGCAAGTTCCAGGAGGCACTCAAAGAGTACAAACATGTCCACGCCCTCGTGCACCAGATGCTTGACCCGGGAATAAAGCCTGGGGTCTTCCGCAACCCGAAATTTGATTTTGCAATAAATCCTGCGGTCTTTGATCCGCTGCTTAAAGTCAGCCTCGAAATGATAGAGGTCATGACGCCCACGCTTCCTGATGATAACATCTTTGCGTCCAATGCCACGCTTCCTGCAGACGTCATGAAATCGACAGAGCTTTCGTCTTCTATGGGAGTAGCGTCAGCAAGCGGCCTAACCAGGCAGGGCCACAACGCGATGATGATGGGAATCGATTACGCGCAGAGAGGCGAGTGGGACAAGTCCGAGCTATTTTTGAAACAGGCCCTTCGCTCTGTAGGGTCGGCCGCTGGCACGCCGGAAAAGAAGTCAAGCAAGGCCACCATGGAGCTCAACCTGGGATACGTTCTTGCACAGCAAGGCAAGCTCTCAGAGGCGCAAAGGTTGCTTACCCAGGCACGGAACGATTTCAAGGCAGCCAAGGATCCGCTGGGCGAGGCCAACGCGGTCTTGAACACTGCAGCCGTTTTGAGCCTAAAGGGCTCCACTGCACAGGCAGAAAAGACAGCTGAGAGCGCCACAAAGATGCTCGAAAAACTAGAGCCGGGTTCCGCCAAGGTTACTCTTACTCCGTCCTTGGCAGCGGCAGCAGCATCAGCCGCCACTAGGGTGACGAGGACGGTCCGCCCATCCAGACTGACGGCTGTCAGCCGCCGCCCAACGCCAACCCGCCTTACCACAACCGGGGAAGCCGCGCTGTCTGGCGCCTCAAGCCCGAGTGCCACCGTTGCAAAAAAACAGCTGGAAAAGGAAGACCTTGCGCTGATGATGAAGGTTCCCGGGATCACAACTGACGGCTGGCTGGCCTCCAAACTTGAAAGCGGCACTGTGGCCGTACAGAAAAGCACACTTTCAAAGCAGGTCGGGCTGCTCAACGGCGACAAGGTAGTCACAGTCGCGTGGAAGGGAAACGGCAGCATAGATGCAAAAAAGATAACCTCTGAATTTTACACCAAGCGCGCCACGTCAAAGAACTTTAACGAGCTCGTACTTGTAAGCGAACTAAGGTCAGACCTTGCAGTAAGGCTACCACAGCTCTACTTCTATACGCTTCCTGTCTGCATTGGTGACTGCTACCACCACCTCGGCGAGCATGCAAAGGCCTTGGAGCAGTACAAGAAGGCATCGCAATACAAGTTCATCAATACAACCTACGAGGTGCCCTCTCTCTGGCTCAAAATTGCCCAGAACTATTTGCAGTGGGGCAATTCGCTCTTCAAAGACGAAGACGTACAGGATGCCCTTGAGGTCTACTCTAACGTGATAAAGCCCGATGACTCGGCCAAGTCCTCGTCCCTGCTCTACTCTGGCAATCTGAACTCGTACGGGAGCAAGGTGGTGTCCTCAGTCATACAGGACATCGAAAATGCCGCAGACTCGTCGCTCAACCCTGCTGCAACAAGCGTGGTCCTAGACGTCAGGGCGCAACTGAAAAAGATCAAGGCCGGCCTTGACTTTTACGGCTACCCTGCAAACTATGTTCCGATCTTCAAGTTCGACTACCTGCAAAGCGTTGCCCAGTACTTTGCCCAGCAGGCCATCCAGACAGAGAGACAGTACATCGACTTTACAAACAGGGGTGAAAACGAGGAGCTGACAAGGCAGCAGCTGGAAGACTCTGTCGAGCTGGGCAAGGCAGAAGTGGCACTCACCAACAAGGAAGTCGAGTACGCAAAGGCGGAGCTTGACGTTACCAAGGAGAACCTGGAATATTCTGACTTGCGCATCAAAAACGCCAAAAACGCCAAGGCCCAGTATGCAGACGTCAGCTACGAGATGACGGCACTCGATGCAGCGTCCGTGTTTGCCTCCGGGCCGGAAGGGTACAAGGTGTCCTACACCTATTACAGCCCAAGCGAGGGCAAGAACGTGACTCTTTCTGGAAGCGACGCGTACAAGGTCATGGAAGATGCGGCGTGGCGCAGGGGCATGCTCAGCCGCGAGATGGAATTGGCAAACATGCAGAGGCATATCACCGAGCTTGAGAAGGCAAGGGATGTGGCAAAGGAGCAGGTAGAGGCCACGCAAAAACGCCTGGAAGTTGCAGAAGAGCAGCGCAAGATAGCCAAGCTGCATGAGCAGCAGGCAAAGGACATGCTTGAAAGCTTTGAATCGCAGCTGTTCACACCCGAGGTCTGGTTCCAGATGGCATCGCACATGCGCTACATTTCAAGCGTGTACCTTGCCAGGGCAATAGGCGTGGCCAAAAAGATGGAGAAGGCCTACGAGTTTGAGACAGGCGAGTCGCTTAACATCATCAAGAACAGCTACAACACCAACATCCTGTCCGGCCTGCTCTCGGCAGACTATTTGCTCAAGGACATTGACTACTTTACATTTCATCTGATCCAGTCGACAAAGTCAAAGGACGTGCCTCTCAAGCAGACCCTGTCGCTTGCCTCGCTCAACCCTGGGGCCTTTTCAACCACGTTCAAAAAGACCGGCAGGATTGAATTTGAGACCAGCCTGGAAGACTTTGACAGGGCGTACCCCGGCTCGTACCTGCGCAAAATAAAGAAGGTCGAAGTGGTTATCGAAGGACTGCTTCCACCCGAGGGCGTGACAGGGACCGTGCGCAATTCCGGCCTGTCCCTTGACAGAAAGGCGTCAGGGGCCGAGTTTTTCAGGGTGCAGCCAAGGGAGACCCTGTTCATTTCCCAGTACAACGTCAGGCAGGATTTTGGCATCTTTCCTCCAGACAACAGGGTGCTTGGAACCTTTGAAAACTGCGGCGTAGCGACAAGCTGGGTAGTAGAGCTTCCTCCATCTTCAAACGACTTGAACTATGAAACCATATCTGACATCAAGCTGGTCATTTACTACACGGCCCGCCACGACCGGCTGCTCGAGCCCAAGATCAAGTCCTCCCTGCCAAAGGATGGGCAGAGCAGCATGGCAATACCCTTCAGGGTGCTGTTCCCAGACGAGTTCTTTGCATTCTTGGATACGGGCGAGCTGAACTTTGAGCTCCTGCCGGCAGACCTTCCCTACAACGAAAGGAATCACCTCATCAAGGGCCTGGCGGTAAAGGTCTTGACAGAGAAGGGCACGCCTGCAAAGGGCATCGCACTTGAGATAGTGCACGGAGATAGTTCGGCCAAGAAGAAGGAGACGGACAAGGACGGCATTGTAAAGCTGGACAAGGACGAGGGGTCGTCAAACCCGCTCAACGAGCTTGAAGGAGCCAAGCTGGCCGCGCAGTGGACAATCAAGGTGGCAAAAGATGACGGCGACAGTCCT
>CAZPIL010000169.1:0-3983 GCA_964586705.1 uncultured Nitrososphaera sp.
GTCGCTCTGAGCATAAGCGCAAGGTCGTTTATCTCCTTCTGTGTTATCTTTGAAAATGACGTGATGTGTCTTTTTGGGTATATCCAGAACTCATACGGATACGTCGGTGCCCAGGGGCACAGGGCCAAGAAGCTATCAGTTGCCAAGATCTGTCTAGGACCGCTTGACTCCACAGATATCATATTGCATGCAGGGCATGTTCCATTCTCATTCATGAATCTGTGCGAGCCCTCAGCTTCAAGTTCTATTATAGGGGGTATCTGTGAAAAAGTGACCATATTCAGATGAGGGTGGGGAATATTGGCCCCCGCAGCGACTCCGGAATTGACATATATTGAAACATAAGTTACACTTTTTTGAGTATAAAGCCACCTTACTCTGTCCTGTATAACTACGAGCACATTGCCCCATTGGTCCACAGACATCTTGGTCAGACTCTGCTTGTGTTCTGGGCTAGCAACTACCACCTGATGATAGCCATAGGCTGGTTCACTGTAGAGTGGCTTGTCGCTATAGCTTGCAGCTAAAGTCGGCGTCACGACAGGTGACTTGCTTTCAAAGACGCGTACTGACCAGTCGTCAATTAGCGCGTCTTCGCTATCTGTCAATCGCTGGAGCATCCCCTCCTTTACTACGAGTGCAAGGAGCGCAGGCGGAGTCATAGACTCGTTACCCGGACAGTATGGACATTTTTCTGGTTGCTTGTTAGTTCCTTGTGCACTAGAAGAGTCTAAGACAAGCACGAATTTATCAAGCACATAGTCCTTGCGAAGCTCCCTCAAGACCGGTATCACAAAAACGTGCAACCCCTTTTAATTAAAGGTTCTGTATAGTTAGATTCCCAGCGAGAACTCAAATGCACGAACACATCGGTTGCAGACGTACTGATTGTTGCGCACAATACCAAAGTCAGGTGTCTTAGCACCAGTATTATCAATTACAATCCGGCCGCAGAATCTACACTTTTCCACAGATCAAAGGTGTACATGTGTTATTAAAACCCGCTAGCAAGGTTTTTCAAATCAGCTGACATGTGTAATATATGGCGCTTGACAAGGAAATAAGAGAAATTATTGAAGGCACAATCGAGAGAGACCTTGCAGCTCCAAAGGTTCCCAAGGCTCGTGTCCCAAAGCTGAAGAAGACGTGGAAGTGTGACCACGCACATGACTTTCTATACGGCCACAGGGTCGGCTACTACAAGGGGCTTGCAGAGGGGGTGACAATAGGAAAGTACAAGCGTCAGCTCTCGGTCGAGGAAGATAAAGAGGTATTCGAGATTACCGATAGGTATGCAGCGAGGCTCAGGAGCTATTTTGCATATTATAAACAAAGGCGCAAGAGCAAGAAAAAATAAATTAACGCGTAATGCTCTCGCCGGTATGAAAAAAGATGGCGCAAAGATTGTCTATGTGCTCCTTGATGGGGTCGGAGACCTGCCCCATCCTACGCTCAATGGTCTGACGCCACTCGAAGCTGCCTATACACCAAATCTTGATTCACTTGCGAGGAACGGCGTAATGGGCCAAGTGATAAGCGTTGGTAAGGGGATTGCGCCACAGTCCGATATTGCAGTCTTTAACATGCTAGGCTACAGCTTTCGTGGTGGAGGCTACGTTGGTCGTGGCGTAATAGAGTCGATCGGCTGCAACATCGACTTCAGAGATGGCGATCTGGCGCTTCGGGGCAACTTTGCTACGGTCGATGAAAGCAGGCGCATAACAGATAGACGCGCGGGTCGCATAATATCGATCGACGAGGCAAAGGCAGTTTGTAAGACTCTGAATGAAAGCATAAGGTTCAGCGAGCGCGATGCATCGATAGCGCTTGAGCCCACGGTTGCGCATCGAGTCGTCATAAGGTTGCGCCACAGCAAGATGAAACTTTCAGACAATATAACAAACACAGACCCTGCATATGATAAAGTCGAAGGCATGGGTATTGCCAAAGCCACGACGGGAGACATGTTTGTACAAAAGTCAGAGGCGCAGGACGAGACCCCAGAGGCAAAAACTGCTGCGCAATTGCTCAACGAATTCACAGATCAAGTCCTGAAGTTGTTGAAGGATCATCCGGTCAACAGGGCAAGAATGACTGCGGGAAGAAAGCCTATGAACTGCATACTTGCCCGCGACTCAGGTAATAGTTTCCCATCGGTGCAGCCTATAAACGAAAAGTATGGAATAGAGATAGGCTGCATAGTGGAAATGCCCGTTGAAGTCGGGATATCCAAGGTACTTGGCATGAAGATGTTTGAAGCAGGGTCGCTTGAGGATTATGAGCTGAAGGCACGAGTCGCAGCAAAGGCTCTGTCAAAGGTGGACGCTGTCTATGTCCATATAAAAGGTCCTGATGAATTTGGCCACGACGGAGATGCCAAGGGAAAGAAAAAAAATTTAGAAGATATAGACAGAAGGTTCTTTGGCACACTCTTCAAGGAACTGACAGGGATAAAGAATCCTGCAGTAATAGTTTCAGGCGATCATTCGACTCCTTGTCTCAAAAAGTCACATAGCGACGACCCTGTCCCTCTGTTGATATCGGGAAACAAGATAAAACAGGACGGAAGTGCGAGGTTTACAGAGAAGTATGGCAAGAGAGGCAGTCTGGGACTCTTGATGGGCGCTGACGTGCTATCGACTGCAATAAAGATTATAGGTTAACGCATAAAAGGTCCAGGATGTACGATTCATTGACTATGATCTGGCTTTCGACACTTGCCATCCTCCCGGAAGGGAGCGTAAGAAATGAAGGGGTTTTTTTCGTGTTAGTGGCAGGACTTGCCGTGCTGGTAGGCATAGCGATATATCTCAGACACAAAAGAAACAAGCAGCCGGATTGGCCTACAGAATGACGAAAGAAGAGGCGCCCGACATCATGCTGAGCGCAGCCCACAAGAGCGATGTAACCTTTGAGTTTCCTGCATGATACGTGTGAATTGACCTGTCGTTCTCCTTTTCACAAGACGGGCATTTCCAAAGTACTGCTTCGTTGCATGACGGGCAGTTTTCCGTAGCAACCATCTCGGTACCGCAGGCCCTGCAGTGCATCGTTAGTTTAGCAAGCAACTTGCTTTTAAACAATTACGACTGACATTCTAGAAAATTACTGAAAGGGGTTTAGGTAAACCCTACCCTGCCCGGCTTGACTGTGACCCTCAACTTGAAGAGACCGAGTATGTCTTTGCATCTATTTCTTATTGTTACCTCTGTAACTCCCGACAAACTGGAAACATCACGCTGAAGGATATTTATGCCCAGAAGAATTGAGGCGACATAGATGTACGCAGCCGCAAGCCCATTGGGTGCCTTGCCGTCTGCAAGCATGTGATCATGTGTCTTGTGCGCGATATCCATGGCAAGTCTCTCGACCTTGGTATCTATCTTGGCCATGTTGGAAAGTTTCGATATATGCTGGTCAATGGCTGTAGCAGATTGGAGCTTTTGAGGGTCTGCAGGCTTTTCAGAGATAGAAAAGCTGCCCATCTCCATAACCATCATTCTGTAGTATTTTGAGGCAAGCTTGACGCTTGACCTGTCCTGTTCTGTAATGCCAGTTGCAATAACTATTTCGTCAAGCGACCTTACAACGTTACATTTCTTGCATGCCAGATAGATTGTGGCCGCTGCCATGCATGCGATCGACTTGCCTTTCGCTTCGTGCATACTTTCATAGGTGCGGTAAATGAGGGCCGCAGTTTCAGATAGGAGCTTTGGAAGTGACATGGAAGCACAAGTCTCGTTTATCCTTGTAAGGACGTTTGAGAGCCTGCGCTCCTGTGGAGAGACTATGCGCGACCTTATGTGCCATTTTCGTATGCTGTTCATCTGCTCCGCCATCTCTGAACCTATGGACTTACCAGCGTAGTCCTTGGAGCCGAAGGCAATTTCTGTTCTGAGGCCATAGTCGTGCAGAGCAAAGCTTGTAGAGCCGCTTGCTCTGGTTGTACGTGCTTTCTCTTCAAAGTCTGTCGAATTAGACTC
>CAZPIL010000170.1:0-3960 GCA_964586705.1 uncultured Nitrososphaera sp.
TGAGAAGGTTACGCCCGAAAATACATCGTTCTATATTTGCGGCTGGCAAGGAACTATCGACGGGGCCCTTGACTACCTTATCCCCAAAGGTTTTGTAACTGAGCGTAACAAGCGCAAGGATGGATCATACGACATCAAATTCGAATCATACGGTTAGACTTTTTTTGTTAAAGCCTTATATTCGGACAGCCTGCACACATCCGCATGAAGTTCGAGTATGAAGAGTTTGGCACCGTCGAGGATGTCTTTCTATATTTGGTATCTGTAGCGCCCTATGGAAAGCAGGTAATGCCTGTCAGCTCCTATAAGGGGCATGTATTTTCCATAATCCCCCTCAGCCCTCTCACAGGTGAAATCATGATGATGGTGTACACCAAGGGCAAGCTCGAGCAGGGACTTGTGGAATTTGACGTGTCTACGAAAAAGTTTCGCACCGTGCAGTCTGTGGAGCGTGCTGACCGGAACTACTTTATTGTGCTAACGCCCAAGTCTGCAACGCTTGCAGATGAGGCGATAAAGGGCCTCTCCTAGAGTTTCTTTGGCAGCGGTGCAGTGACTGATCTCTTGTTGCTGTACCGTGCAATGATGTCTTCTGGAACTTGGCCCGCAAACAACTCCTTTGAGAGACCTCGTAGATACTTCATAATGGCCCACGTTCCAGCCTTTATCAGCATGGCCATGAATACTTTCATCATCGGACCGTAGGATTTGTTCCTAATTATTATCGGTATGATGTCATCGATTACGCGTAGGTTGTGTTCCCAACACTTCCAGAATAGCGTGAATTGTGCCTCGTTGAGATTGCCAAAATGCATCGAGTTCTTCTCAGAGAAGTCTTGATAGAGCAATGGCGCCACAATTCCGCGCATGTTCATTTGCTTGAAATCTTCTATAAGGTCAATCGTGTATTGTGTTTCATCAGGGGTCTCATCCGGCCAGCCGATGATGAGCGTGAGGGCCGGGAACCATCTGTTCTCATTGAGGATCCTGCAACCATCTCTGACTACTGTACCCCACTCGTCGGGCTGGAAGGGCTTGGTCTTGACACCGAGATGCTTCTTGACCATGCGTGGCGCAACCGTCTCAATGCCAAGATTGGTCGCAAGCCACCTGCCGCTTCCTACATTCATTTCGTTAATCTCTGACATTTTCCTTATCAGATCCGGCGATGATGCAACAGCAGAAAGTGTCATGTGAGTAGTGCCCACAAAGCGCGCCCCTGTTGATTTCAATCCCGCCCACAGCTCAGTGATAGCATCGGCGTTTGGGATGAAGTCTTTATTGTCACATCCGTACAGCAGCATTTCATCTGATTGTAACCAGATAGAGTCAAAGCCGTAGTCAAGGTTGTGTTTTGCCTCTTTCTGCAGTCGCTCAAGTGTAAAGTCTTTCTTGGTCCTCTTGTTGACATCACAAAAGTCACAACCACGGCCGCATCCTCGCATCGCTTCTATGAGGGAGTTAACAGTCGGACCCTGCATCAGGGGGACATTATCAATATTTCTCACGAAGGTGTGTAGAAGCTCTGGCGCATCGCCTGCTTCAAGGTCGTGGAAAAGATCCAGAGCCAACTCATCGGCTTCACCAATAACGACAGTATCGATGCCATGTATCTTCATCCTGTCCGGCTTGGCAAGCTCCCATGAGCCATTGCCGCCAACTACAACTTTAAAGTTATATTTCTTTTTGAGCTGGATGACGGACGCACACATCTTTTTGAACTTCATTGCAACGTATGATAGCTTTTCTGGTGACATCGTCGTAGTGACAGGTGCCATACCCAATGGATCCATTACATTAATGCCCACGACCTTGGTATCTGGACCAATAGATTTTTCCAGCATCTCTGGATGGGCGAGAAAAATGTCTTCGCGTCGGTATTCCTTCAATAACGCACCTTCGATTCTCCTTAGACCACATTGAGCTACTTCGACCCCTCCCGTCGCCGGGTCCGTCTTGACAGAGGGACAGAACAGCTTATCAAAAACAAATTCTGGAACGAGCTCGTATGGGCCGCAGGCGATAAACCCGTAAAGAAAATTGCCTCTATAATTCGTCATCAGAGAACGGTCTGCAGTCAAAACTATCCTTTTGCCACCGGAAGCTACCATTGCGCGTGTACCGTATTCGTTTTCGCTTGGCTATAAATAAACCTATTACTCCCTAATCCACTCTGGAAATTAGTATAACCCCTTCCGGTGTCCTCTATCTAATATCTGCTTCAATTTGGCATGGTCTAGAAGCGAGAATGCATCCTTGAGTGTGGCCCAAGTAAAGTCGGCATGCTCATTAGAAATCTTGACGTCTTTGGTGAGTGTCGTGGCAAAATAGAACCTTACTTCTTTTTCGGATCTCATGCCATCACCTTTGAAAAACGAGTAAGTTATCTTGCCTATATAAGACTGGATATCAAGATCATTTATTCCCGTCTCCTCCGTTACTTCGCGAATGAGCGTCTGAATTTCTGTCTCACCACGTTCCTTGTGGCCTTGAGGAAAACCCCAGAACCCGCGTCTGTTCCTGAGGAGTAGAAATTCTGCGGAGCGGCTGTCCGGAGACTTGCGTTTTATCACCGCGCCGACAGACTGTTCGTTTACCATTAGTTGTAGTTAATCAAAAATGCTTGCTCAATAATAACGATAACGCTTTAAACGTATTAATAACGACTTGGGGGGAGAAATCACTAGTTGGGCCGGTCGTCTAGTCCGGTAGGATACGGCATTGGCATTGCTGAGGTCGTGGGTTCAAATCCCACCCGGTCCACCTTTTAATAACAATTCCTCACTTATCTCAAACGCCACCTTTCCGCGATAGAAGATTCTGTATGTTCTATAGGGGATACCCTCTTTCATGCCAATCTTCGTTACCTTTCTGAAAGTTTCAAGGTTCGCATCAAAGATGACAGTTCCAATGCCTACATTTCTGCGCCTTATTTTTTTGACCACCGCCGATGGAAGGTTTCTGCAGTAGACGCGTGAGCGAGCGCGTATAAGTGGCTCGCCGGATTCTGACCTGAGTATAGCCTCCCTTTTGAGGATGTC
The DNA here is from genome assembly GCA_964586705.1 of uncultured Nitrososphaera sp. Taxonomy (GTDB): domain Archaea; phylum Thermoproteota; class Nitrososphaeria; order Nitrososphaerales; family Nitrososphaeraceae; genus Nitrososphaera. Next base: position 3,042 of record CAZPIL010000170.1, read on the forward strand.
TTTTTCTTCAGACTGCTTCATAACATCCACGCGGATAGGTGATCCTATTATGATACTGAGCATCTGCTCTACCGTGCCGGTTTCGGCAAGCAGGAGTTTGTGCGTCATGCTTAGAACTGTTCCATTTTTTTCAAGTTCGTACATTCTTTGTAGCGCACTTGCTCCAAAGTCCTTGTTCATATCAGCAACCTCGAGACAACCAGAACCAGTGAAAATGCTATTGTCGAGAGGCTGAGCAGCTTTAGGCGCTTTTCCAACCTTGATGCTGCAAGCTGGTTGTCACCGGACTTCTTTAACTGCTTGTACGGCCTTGACATCTTTATTTCTGCAAAGCTAACAAGCCCTGCCAGTCCTGCGACTGCAAAGGGCAACATTGTCATACTGTCTGTCTGTATAAGGTAGCCTGCCATGACAGGCAGCGCGCCCCATGATATTGAAAACCAAATGTCTTGATGGAACCTGCCTCCCCAGACCTCAAAGTTGTATGCAAATAAGAAAAATCCTTCCAGTATCGCAATTATGGCAAGGAAAGGTACGTACAATATTATGTAATACATACCTATTGCATATGCTGCAACAATGGAGGATACCATAAGAACAAGGATCTGTCTTCTGGTGAAATAACTGCCCCATGGTTTGACCTTTTTTGAGCCTATAGTGTCCGCAGCATGAGCTCCGATGCCTAACGCGAGCACGTAAATCAGGGCTATTGCGCCTACTCTGTCCCAGTGTAAGTCGGGAACAAGAATGGTACCTATGATTGCAAAAGATACACACATGCCAGTATAGGGCAAGAACATCATACCGATGAATGCACGGAACTTGGGAGGGCCAAATGCCGGAACGAACCATTCGTTTATGCGCGTGCCACTCATTGTTTGAACCCCCATACAGTTGCGGCCGTTCCAAGGGTATGATA
>CAZPIL010000171.1:0-3951 GCA_964586705.1 uncultured Nitrososphaera sp.
GCTCAGGGTAACTACAACATCTCCCAGCTCTGTTATGGTGTTTAGCCTTAGTTGTATTTGTTCCAGTGCAAGTTTTGCCGAGCTTATCATCTTGCCCATTTTACGGATCTGCGAAAGCTCACCAGAAAGCACGCGCGCATGCTGTGCGTCGTGGCTGTGCATCGCGATCACTATGCGCTTGAAAATAAGCTGATCCTTCTCATTTATGCGCGCAGATATCGAATCAAGTTTTGATATCTGCATATTCAGTTTCTTCTGTGCTTCCTCTATTCTGGGCTTTAGCGGGGTCTGTGGCTTGATCCCCTCCATCAGCCGGTGTCCTACACTTGTCCCTTCGTTTTTGACCCATTTGTTACCAAATGACATTCTAACTGGTACCTGGACAACTTTTCCGGTATGCGACTAAAAGACCGGCTGTACTGTGATGGAATGTAACCACGGTTACAGGCATCTGTGGTTACAAGCGTTCTCATGTAACAGAACGAAGTGGCAGCAAGTATTTTAAACACCCAAAACCCCGGTAAGCCTGGATGATTAGGGAGAAGATAAAGGTGAACAACCGCAGCTATAGCGTCACTATAAACGAACAGACGCAGATGTACGCGATGAGGCTGCGCAGGCTTTATCAGCAAGGCTACAGCGATGTGGACAGTTTTGACGAAGTCAGTTCCGAGATATCATCCACCATAAGCAATTTGCTAAAACACGCCGTCTCACCCGAGGTACGCGAAGATGATATGGATGGCGTCGTCCAACAGCTGTTAAAGATGTATGAAAAGAATGCCAAAAAGTAAAAACACCTAAATAGCAACTAAGAACGTCTCAAATTCATGGCGGAGAGCGCCATCAAGAAATGCATCAACCCAGACTGCGGCAAAGCCTATGGCGTCGCAAACGACACATACAGGTGCACCTGCGGCTCGCTTTTGGACATCAAATATGAAAAAAAACCTAGTCGCGACCTTATTGATGTCTTTTACCAGAGGCGCAACCATGGCACAAACATCTACAATGAATCAGGTGTCTGGCGCTTCCGTGACCTGATCAATTTTGCTGGCATGGATACAGAAGACTTTGAAGAGTGTGCAAATGTTATTGTATCGCTTGATGGGGCGGAAGGAAGGCTTTCTAAGCCTTACAAGATGAGCAAGGCAGCAGACTATGCAGACATGGGCCATGATAACTTATTTCTGCAGCCTGAAGGCTACAATCCTTCTGGTTCTTTCAAAGATAACGGAATGTCTACTGCAGTCACGCATGCCAAGATGCTCAAAGTCGAAAAGATAATCTGTGCATCGACTGGCAATACATCGGCTTCTGCAGCGATGTATTCTGCAAACGAGAACATGAACTGCGATGTTTACATACCAAAGGGCGAGATAGCACCAGGCAAGCTAGGCCAAGCTTTCCAGTTTGGTGCACAGGTGATACAGGTCCAAGGCAACTTTGATGATGCACTTCGCACATCGCTAAAAAAAGCAGCCGAATCTGGTGGCTATACTGTCAATTCGGTAAACCCTTTCAGAATAGAAGGCCAGAAAACAATAGTTTACAGGGTCATGGAACACCTTGATTGGAATCCGCCCGACTGGATAGTATATCCAGGCGGCGCGCTTGGCAATACTTCAAGTTGTGGCAAGGCGCTCATAGAATTGTACAATTGGGGATGGATAAAGAAGATCCCAAGGATGGCAGTTGTAAATGCAGAGGGCGCAAATACATTATACGAGTTGTACAACGCCAAGTTTGAAAATAAAAGACTGACTTGGAATAGTGGTAGACCTGACCTTGCTATGATAGACCGCTACTATGAACATCTGGATAAAAACGGAATAAAACCAAAGACGTACGCCACTGCAATCCAGATAGGAAGACCTGCTAACATCGCAAAAGCCCTGCGCGCTCTGGACTTTACAAATGGCGTTGTAGTGCAGGTAAGCGACAAAGAGATGAGCGATGGCATGTCCATTGTTGGGCTCAACGGCTTTGACTGCGAAATGGCCTCCGGTTCTGTGCCTGCAGGAGTGAAAAAGCTTCGCAAAGAAGGCATCATCAAGAAAGATGACGTGGTCGTAGGCATACTGACGGGGAGACAAAAGGATCCTGCGCTTGCAGTTAATTATCATACGGATGCAACAAACATGTTTGCAAGACCGCCTACAAGTCACTAATTTTTACAATGACACATACTGTAGTAATGTTAACTATAATATAATATAACGATATTTTTCGTTACATAATCTTAATGTTGATTTAAAGCTAGAATGTATACTAATACTATCATCATACTAGTTTTGTCTGCCGCTTTTGGATCCTGTCGCCCCGGCTGACCATTTTTTGACGTCAGGCATGCACGGTATGGTACAAAAGAAGGGTTATCCTGTATGCCAGATTGAGCAAAAACCTACTTGGCGGCCTTTTTCAGCGCGGATAGCATGGCTCCGGCCTTGTGTTCGGTCTCGTCCCACTCGCGCTCGGGTTCAGAGTCCATGACTATTCCTGCACCAGATTGGATGTACGCCTTACTGCCATTGACGAAGAGCGAACGGATGGTTATCGCAAAGTCACATGAGCCATTGAAAGAGAAGTAACCAAGAGCACCCGCATACGGACCCCGAAAGTCCGGCTCGAGTTCATCTATTAGCTCCATTGCCCTAACCTTTGGTGCCCCTGAGACAGTTCCTGCAGGAAAAACTGCCCTGAGTGCATCGTATGATTCAAATGACTTTTTCAGATTTCCTGTTACGTGCGACACTATGTGTTGAACGTGGCTGAATCGCTTGACCGTCATAAGCTCGTCAACCCTGACAGTTCCAAACTCGCATACGCGGCCAATATCGTTTCGAGCAAGGTCAACAAGCATGGTGTGCTCTGCAACCTCCTTTTCGTCTCGGAGAAGATCTTGACGCATCTCCTCATTTTTGCCTTCATCGTCTGTTATTGGACGCGTACCTGCGATTGGAAAGGTCTCGACATGACCTCTCGTGACTCTAAGCAACATTTCGGGGCTAGAGCCTATGATGGACTGTCTACCCGATTTTAGCAAATACATGTAAGGTGATGGATTGACCTCTCTTAGTGCTCCATAGAAGCGCAAGAGGTCACCTTCTATCTCAAACTTCATGTTCTTGGCGAGCACCACTTGGAAAACGTCACCGTCATAGACGTACTTTTTAGCCTTCTTGATGATATCAATAAAGTGTTCTTTTGTCATGTTCCGGGCCGGTTCAGTATGCGAAAAGTGCGAAGGGTTTGCAGTAGCCTTGGCTATCTTGCGTTCTATTTCTTCAAGGCGCGACTTTCCAAGGTAAAAGTAGTACGCCTGATTCTCTTTATGATTATAAAGTATGCCATCAAAGTAGATGCCAAATTGCATGACAGGAAAGCCGTTTTTGCTCTTCTTTCTGTCTATTGGTAGGTGTTCCCAGAATCGGACTGCGTCGTAGCTAACATACCCAACCGCACCTCCGATATAGCGTGAGCTGTTGTCATTGACTTTAGGTATCAGCTTGCGCAGTTGAGAGAGAGGCTCTGTCACTTTGTACTTCTTTGTCTTGCCCTGTCTGTTTCTAATAGTAAAAGTGCGAAAGTCACAAGTGACTGTGACTTCAGGGTCAAAACCAATGACAGACATCTCTGTAAGTTCCTTTGGTCCGGTAAGCGACTCCAGTATGAAGGCATGATCGTAAAGAGAATAGATCTTTTTGAAAAGCGAAAACTGATCATCAGTGGTGGCTAGTTTGCGAAGCTTTACTTTACTTAGCCGCTTCCGGCCAAAAGCTACCACCTTTATTCATTCTCTCCTGCCAATTTTCCTAGTTGCCATTTAAAAGTTCAGCTGCCCAGAGGCGTCGTAATAGCTCCTACGCTGGCGGACTGCACAAGTGACGCATATTTTGCAAGCGCTCCAGCCTTGTACCTAGGCTGGATCGGCTTCCATTTCTTCATACG
>CAZPIL010000172.1:0-3943 GCA_964586705.1 uncultured Nitrososphaera sp.
AGCAGCATCGAGGACTGCCATATCGTCCACCTTATCTTGCACAAGCCTGCTTAATGCAAGCGCTATGGCATTTGAAACTGCACTGGAGCTTTTGAGACCGAAGCCTATTGGCACTTCTGAGCGCACCCTTACCACCACCTGATTCTTTTCAAGAGTACCTCCTGGAAGCACATTTCCGGCAATATTGGTTACAAGTCTATCGTCACTCCTGCCGGTCAAAAATCGCAGCCCTTTGCCCCGGATCATCTCCACTTCTGCAGTAACTTTGAGTGATATACCAAGTGCTGAACCCTTTCCAGTCGCTATTGCATTGACTATGGACACTGCTCCATGCATAGTTGCCCTCACTTTCATACCGGTTCTCCAAATATCCCGAGCAAGTTCTTTTTCATTGCTTCTCGCGGCGCATCAAGCCCTGTCCATATCTCAAATGCCTTTGCCCCTTGCTCTAATAGCATCTCATAGCCATAAATTACGCTAGCTTGGGCAAACTTGGCTTGTTCAATCAAGTCTGTCATCACGGGCCGGTACACGATGTCGTAAACGATACTTCCCTTTTTAATGTGATCAGAGTCCACAGGTGATGGCTCGTTGTCAAGTCCTATTGAAGTAGCATTTATTATCATATCTGCTGTAGGCGACATCGCGATCACATCGTCAAACGGTATCGACTTGCAGTTTAGACCGAGGCTTTTGCCAGCCATTGCAAGTTCTGTGGCCTTGTTATGGTTACGGTTAGCTATTACTACTTGGGCAATATTCTTCTCTTCTGACAGCGCTGCAACTATTGCCCGGGCAGCGCCACCTGCACCCATCAGCAGTATTGTCATGTCGTCGAAGACTACTTTGCGCTTCTTCAGAGGCTGAATGAAGCCTTGAATATCAGTATTGTAACCCTTGAAAACCCCTTCGATATTGTTGACGGTATTGACGGCGCCGGCCTTTTTCGCAGTCACGTCCAGCTCGTCAATGTATTTCATTATTGCAACTTTGTGCGGGATAGTAACATTAAAGCCAGCTATTTTTATGGCCCTTAGCGACTGAATGGATGATTCAAGTTCATCAGTCGGTACTCTAAACGCTATATAGGTACAGTTGAGTCCAAGGATATTGAACGCAGCATTTTGCATTCCGGGCGACAGCGAATGGTGAATAGGATCACCTATAATGCAGTATGTCTTTGCAGGGGTCCTTTCCATCGTCAGAAGCGATTGACCTTGATCCCGTCATATAGCTTTCTCATTTGTACAACAGTTAATTGACCGGGTGCGACTGCCTTCTCGAGTGCGGCATAGGTGTAGGGTGCTCCATACAGTATGGAAAGCACTCTTGTAATAATTCCTGTCTCACCCATTGCAAATATTATCGGATGTAGGCCCACCGCTTTTTCGTAAAGCGTTAATATCCTTAGAGCATCATCCGTATGTTGTGCAGTTGTGACCACCTTTACATAGGAGCTAAAGATCCGCATCTCTGTAAGTATGGCCGACAGTTCCTCATTTGCAGGTGTCTTTTCAAAGTCGTGCCAAGAAACGACCGTCGGTATACTGGCCAGCTCTAGGTAATCGGCCAGATTATCGTTTGATTGGAGAGTTTGAAGCTCAACATCAACCATCATAGGCTTGGCTTCTGCGAGTTTTCTTAGTAGCCGCAATCGCTCTTCCTCCGTACCCGAGAATTTCCCTCCTTGTTCTTTTGAGCGGAGAGTAAAAACGCATCTGCCCCTGTCTTCACCTATCAGATCTACTACAACCATGACCTCACTTGGCTTTAAGAAGTCAAAACGTATCTCCACAAAGTCTGCACCCGCGTCAAATGCCCGCCTCATCTGTTCCTTTACGTTACCTGCGCTCTCCTCGGCTATTGAAACACAGATCTTGGCCAATACAAGGATGTGATGAAAGGGGCACTTATGTATTTAGCCCACACCGGCAGGAGGATGGACAGACTCACCATGTTCCATTTTCTTGTGTGCTTCGAGAAAATCTGCACTCTCAAAGATTCTGCCGCAGAGATTGCACCGGTGGGACGCAGTCCGTTTCCCCGATGACACGCCGGCTGACACAACAGTGTATTCCTGACGCAGCTATTAAAGGTCGCCGGCGAAACGTGTATGGTTAATATTTCCTTGTTGAATCACCTGTCTGGATGTCATCAAGTAGCCACTTCTCTCGCCTACAGGCGCTCGGGTTTGACAATGTTTCGATCGAGTCGTTTCAATCCATGTGGAAGCCGCTTCAGGACGAAGGTTATGAAATGTATGCCATGTACACAGGGACTGAGGGGTCAGCGCTTGAGGGCAAGGCTGCATGTGTCATATGTTCGAAAAAGTCATTTCCTCTTCGATGGGAGACGGTCATAACACCAAGTCAGGATAGCGCAGCTGTTTACACAGTTTGTATGGACTGCGACTCTGAGTTTGTCGATGTGGCAATAAGGCAAAAAGCTCTTGGTCGACTGCTTAAAGAAAGAAACACTCGACCGGGCTAATCATTGTCGTGGTGGAACATAGAATACCTTTTCTGGCTTTATCCTCAAGAGCACCCTCTTTTCGCCCTGCATAGCAAACGGATACTTGTCCACACCTAGGTATTTTTTTGACATAAGATCTATGTGATTGTTAGCCCCTTCGGTAACCTGCTCTGTGACTTTGCCTTGTATTGTCACCATGGTGTACGGGTTGCTACTGTCCGCCACCGATATTCCCACGCGTGGGTCACGTGATACATTTTTCTGCTTCACCCTGCCTTCCGCAGTATTTACCAGTATCTCGTCACCATCGATGTCTACCCACACAGGTGAGACTTGCGGTGAACCGTCTTTCATGAGTGTGGAAAGGAAGGCAAAGTTCCTGTCCTTGAACAATTGGCGTGCTTGTTCTGTGATCATGGGTTGAGAGCTTACCATGATCATAGGTCTGGGCAGGATAAGATAAAACTATCTGTTGCGATAGTGCGAAGGTATCTTTTTCCAATTCGCGATAAGTGTTTCTTCCCGGATATGAAGAGGTTCGCTTGCTATGCGCGATCTTGCAAGTTCAACGTATTCTTTGACCATCTCGATCCCGATGTAGTGCCTACCCGTTTTATGCGCAACCTTGGTCGTCTGGCCACTACCGTTAAACGGATCTAGGATAACGTCTTCCTTGTATGAATAGACCTGCATCAACCTATATGGTATTTCTTCAGGATATGGGCAGGGATGTTCGATGTAGCCAGGTGGAACAGGCGCGACGTGCCACACCGAGTTTGCTATCTCTTTTGTCCATTCCTCGTGTGTGGCAGGGAGTGCTTCCTTGCGCTTTCGTCCCTCAGCGACATCACCTTTTCTCAAGACAAGTATGAACTCATGCATTATGTTCGCGCGATAATATTTCGGATATGGGTTAATGACAAACGAACCATACCTGTTTGTACCACCAGTAACCTTATGCCATATTATTTCTTCATGAAGCTGCCACTTGCCAAACGGCTGTACCAGCCTCGATAACAACATATGGGGTAAAGGGAGTATTGTGCCACTAACCACCTCGTTCGCTATAACTATGCAGCAATATCCGCCATCCTTTGTAACTCTGTAGACCTTATCCCCAAATATCGCGGCCATTTCGTCCAAGTATTCTGCAGTTTCAACGCCTGCGTTTCCTCTATAGTATCCACCGTTTCCGGAAGCATGCATGTCGTAATTTATCGCGTTCCGGTAAGGCGGAGAAGTTATAGTTAGTTGAACAGAATTCTCAGGAAGTTTCTGTAGTATACCCATACAGTTGCCAAGGATTACTTGGTCTGTTAGCTGTTCTTCCTGAGCAAGCATGATAAACACGGCTTACCTAATTCATCAATATCCAAGATACTCTAGAGTACTAGACCATGCAGTGAAAAATTACTGTACTGTCAGCTCATTTTTTTAAGCTTGTCTTCTCACGTCGAAATCAGTTTACACT
>CAZPIL010000173.1:0-3910 GCA_964586705.1 uncultured Nitrososphaera sp.
TATAGTTGCCAAGTATGTCCTGTATGGTGGCGTCAAACTTTAGCTGCACATCTTGAGCATAGGCAAAACCCGCACTAGACGGTAGAGGGTTTTGAGAATGTGCAATGCCGAGGAATGAACCGCTGCCGCTTCCAAGACCGACAACATGGGCATCATTGCTGGCAAGGGCAGACGGATTGCCGCTTCCAAATACAAGCGTCCTGCCGGAACCTCCGTTGTAGCCAAGTTCGTCACCAAGGCTAATGTGCCCAAAGTCAGTACGTACTGCGCTCTTTGGTACGGTATATCCAAAGATGTCGACGGATGTATCTGCTGTAGTGAGTTGCGTTGGAAGCTGCCGCTGCGTCTGTATAGGAAGCGACGTCAGTGGCCGGGACTCGGTTGCACCGGAGGATACTACATCAGGACTAATAACAGGAAGGGAATATGCCGGCAAGGCGGCTGAAGCTGATAGAATCGCGGCAAGGATAATTGATAATATACGAATCAACTATTACGAGGTACCGGAGAGCCACTCTAGGTTATTATGATTTCGTCTACAAAAGAGAAGGAATGAGAGAAAAGGAGAGGGAAAGAGAGAGTGTTAAAAAATCACTTGAACAGGTCGTCGTACTTGCCCGCGTCAACGTCGGCGTACGCTTCCTTTGCAGGCTTGCCTTCAACTTTGACGCCCATGCTGACGCACGAGCCAATGACTTCCTTTGTCGCGCCCTTGAGGTCCTTGGCATACGAGCCATCCATTTTCATCTTTGCTATCTTGGAGGCTGATGCAACCGAAAGATCGCCTGCAAAGTCTGTTCCGGCAGTTCCGGAGCCCTTTGTTATGCCGGCCTCCTTTGCCACTAGCGCGGCGGTAGGAGGGATGCCAACCTCGACTGTGAACTTTTTGGTTTCGCTGTCGACTTCTACCTTTACAGGCACCTTCATCCCGGGGAAATCCTTGGTCTTCTCGTTAATGGTATTGACTACCTGGAGCACATTCACGCCCATGGGGCCCAGTGCCGGCCCAAGCGGCGGACCTGCGTTTGCCTCGCCACCCGTGACGAGCGCGGATATGGATTTTTTATCGCCCATTATGCCCTGCGTGTGGGTATACCCAAATTATAATCCTTGCGTCCTTCTGTTTTGCCTACAACTGGGTCTACCCGTCAACCAGTGACCATTCTTGTTTGCAGGTAACCATAACCATAACCACGACCAATTACGATGACAACCGCTGGATTCATCCGATTCAGATCGGTATGGCGGTGTTCAGGGTTATTTGACACACATCAATCATTCCTTCAGATTTTTAAGGGCCTGTATTGTACATTTGGCCATGGCAGAGCAGCCAGCAGAAGGTGTCGGGTCGCTATTCTTCGAACTTGCCGGGGACCTGCGCCTTGCGATGCTGGCCAAGCTGGGCAAGAAAGGCTACCGCCTGTCGCAGCTTGCAGCAGAACTTGATGCTACGATGCAGGAGGCGCACAGGAACATGACCCGCCTGATAGAGTCGGGTCTCGTCTCAAAGGGCAGGGAAGGAGAGCTTGTGCTTACAGCGTACGGCAGGATCGTAGTTTCGCTTATCCCAAGCTACGATTTTCTGTACAAGAACAGTGAGTTCTTTGCCGACCACAGCCTAGGGGACCTGCCGCTAAAGTTTGTGCAGAGGCTGGGTGCGTTCCGTGAATGTGAGACTGTCAGGGGCGTGATGGCAATATTGCAGCGCTGGAAGAGTCTGTACAGCGACTCTGGGGAGTTCATCAAAGAGATAATGGCGCAGGTGCCCCTCGACCTAATCGAAACCATATCAAGCAGAGTAGAAAAGGGCGTAAAATTTTCCTACATATTTGCTGCCAACGCGGTTGTGCCAAGGGGGAGGACCCAGCTCTTGCAAAAGGTAGGCTGGCGCAACCTCATCAGCAGGGGCCTAGTGGAGCGCAGGATGCTTTCAGACGTAAAAGTGATGGCAATCTTTAACGAAAAGCAGGGATGTGTCATGTTCCCGAACCAGAAGGGCGAGCCCGACTTGAATGTGATGTTCTATGGCGAGACACAGGAATTCCTGGAATGGTGTTCGGACTTTTTCGACTACCAGTGGAAAATAGCCGGCCCCTTTGATGAGGGAAAACTGCAACACGAAGTATAACCAGAGAAAAGTACACCAAGTTTTTATACGCCGGAGGGGATGTTACGTCATGCCTAAAGCCTTCGTTTTAATGAACGCCGAGCTTGGAAGTGAGGACTCGCTTGTTGGCGAGCTGAAAAAGATGGATGGCGTAAAAGAGGTCTACCAGGTGTACGGCGTGTACGACATCGTGGCAATGGTAGAGGCCGACACGATGGAGAAGGTCAAAGAGGCAGTCACCTGGAAGCTGCGCAAGCTTAACGGGGTAAAGTCGACTCTGACCATGATAGTCATGGAATGAGCGCAACTTTAATGAGAGAGCAGGTCTCTTCTAGTCGCATTGGGACTTTTTGGCAAGAAAAAGGGCGGCGGTAGTGACGGCGATGGCTCATTCAAGTGCCAATACTGCGACATGAAGTTTGACAGTGACGAGCGCAGGCGCAGGCATACAAGAAAGGCACACAGCGAAAAGGGCGGAGACATGCCCAACATGAACCCGTTTGGATTCAGCTAAAGACTTATTTCCAGTCACACTTCACTAGAACTGAAACCGGCGGCATGTTTCCAATACACGATGACACAGAGCGAGTACACGGCAGGCCCTACCTGAACTACACGCTCATCGCCATCAATGCAGCCGTATTCGTTTGGGAAGCAATTGTTACCAACTTTTTCACAGACCAGCGTGCAGTCGCCGAACTTTTCTATACATATGGTACTGTTCCCGAGGCCCTGTTTGAGAACTGGCCCGCAAGCGGCTTTAACATAATAACATCCATGTTCATGCATGGCGGCATCGCCCACATCTTGGGCAATATGGTCTTCCTTTGGGTATTCGGTGACAACATCGAGGACAAGTTCGGCAGGGTAAAGTACATCCTCATATACCTTGGATGGGGGGCAGCCGCAGCATTTGCACACAGCTTTTATGCAATGTCCACCGGCGACGGCGCTGTACCGGCAGTCGGTGCATCGGGGGCGATCTCAGGCGTGCTTGGAGCATATCTAGTGCTGTTTCCACGAGCCAAGGTGTTCACCATAATTGCAGCGTTTTTCATCTACACCATACGCATACCCGTACTAGCATACATACCGTTCTGGTTCATAATGCAGGTGATCTTTGTATTCCTGGGCGCGACATCCGGCGTGGCGTACCTGGCACACATAGGAGGCTTTGTCGCAGGCGCGGCGACAGGACTTGCTGCTAGAAGCTTTGTCCTGCCCGGCCTTGCCAAGCTTGCAGGCACAGGCAGTACATACGCGCCACCGCCTCCAAGAAGGGTGAGACCAAAGATAGAAGATGTTGTAAGCGACGCCCCGCCCGAAGTCATCGAGGGGCCGGGCTACTACGAGATAATAGCAGAGATAAGGGGCGTGCGGGACGCTTCAGAGATATCTGCAGAATACAACCCTGCCACAAATGCAGTAAAGATAGAAGCAAAGGGGGCCAAACATTATGAAATGTCGGCGATGCTCCCACAGGGCGCAAGGAGTACTGGGGTCGAGTACATTCGATACCTTAACGGGATAGCCAGAATAAGGCTTGCCAAAGAAACAGGGCAAGTTTAAAATATCCCGGAGAGCCCTCTTCCCTCACCGCTTTTAGGAGGAATATGAGAAATATGTCAATACAACAAGGAAACGCCGGCGGAATGCCGGTCCTGATACTGAAGGAAGGAGCGTCACAGACAAAGGGCCGAGACGCCCAGAAGAACAACATCACGGCTGCAAAGTTGATAGCAGAAATAGTGAGGACGTCCCTCGGTCCGCGAGGCATGGACAAGATGCTCGTAGACACGCTGG
>CAZPIL010000174.1:0-3846 GCA_964586705.1 uncultured Nitrososphaera sp.
ATCAAGGAGGCACTGCAAAAGATAGACAACATGCGTCCAATAGCCAATAGCAGGGGCTGGAACATCACGGAGCTTGCAATAAAGTTCATCCTGTCGCAGCCGCAGATTTCAGTCGTCTTGCCTACGATGGTAAGCATGGACGAGTTGGGGATGTTTGCCGCTCTGTCTGACGGAAACTACCTTTCGCCCGCAGAATCGGCAAAGCTCACAGAAATGTTTGAGAACAACTTTTACGTCAAGCCTGTCACAGGCTAGACAAAGTACTTTACCCTCTCCTTCTTGAATTCTCGAGAGCTGAAGAGTATCCTGTAATCGGAAACGTCGATGACTTGTGACATCTCGACAGCCATTTTTTCCGCGGCTTCAGGTGTCCTTGCGTGCACCATAGAAAATACGTTGTACTTCCAGTCGGGATAAACGGGCCTTCTGTAACAGTGGCTCACCTGCGGAAATGCTGCCAGCTTGAAGCCTACATCATCCACTCTGTCTTCAGGTACGTTCCAAACAACCATGCCGTTTGCTATGAAGCCTGCATCGCGATGGCGCAATATTGCTGCGTATCTGCGCATCAGGCCAATGCTTTCGTATTCTTTTGCCTTGACAAACAGCTCCTGTGTTGTTACACCAAGGTTTCGCGCCATCTCGCCGAAAGGCTCCTGAATAACCAGTAGATCTTTTTGCAGCTCGCGAACAAATTCTTTGTCACGTTCGGTTATCTTTAACCTCTCTGGGTTTAGCTCCTTGACCTTGTCTGTGGGCTTGGGCTTTTCTGCGTCGTCATTTACCATATCCAGTTTTACGCCTATCTTGTACATCTTGAGCGTCGGTAGCAAGCGATATTTCATGACGCCGTCAAGCGAGGCCATCCTGTCAAGCTCAGTCTTCATCTCTTCATCAGGTGAAACAGCAAGTGTAAACCACATGTTATACTCGTGGTTACGTTCGTAGTTGTGACTTACACCCGGGTGTTCATTCACCTTTTCCGCAACAGCGTCAAGCTTGTTTGGCTTTACCGCAAATGCAATTAGCGCACTCTTGTAACCGAGGCGTCTTGTGTCAAAAATCGCATTTATCTGTCTTATGAGGCCCATGTTTCGTAGACCTGTTATCCTGTGCATGGTTTCTTCTTCCGATATTCCATGCTTTTTGCCAAGCTCGAGATACGGTTTATCTGCAAGCGGAAAAACCCACTGGATATCATTGAGGAGTTTCCTGTCAGTTTCGTCCAGCTGCTGGTTTGTCTGCATCTGACCAGATGCAAATGATCGCTGATCCATTAAAAACCTACCTACCTGCCAATCTGCCTAGGTTTGGCAAATAGTCTAAATATCATTTCAGGATGAAATTGTTTGATGGGTACAATCATCATGCAGCTTGTATGCGACACGTGCAAAAAAGTCCTCCTTCAAAAAGAGGGTGAGGCGCATCTTCTGAACGAGCGTTTCCCCATCACGGCAGATGAAGCACAGGGTTTGGATAAGGAACACAGGGGCCACGAGTGCCATATAGAAGCGGTTGAAAAGTTGCAGTAGTGGTGACGAAAATGCTTGACAGTTGCCGCATTATAGACCTAGGCCAAACGAATCTGCTACTTCTGCAAACTGCTGGTACCTGTGCAGGTATTCTCTTCCCTGCGGGGTGATGACGTATATCCTCTGCCCATCTTGGGCCTGTTCGTTCATGAGCCCTGCCTGGACCAGCTTGCCTGCCACAGATGCAAGCCTACCGTATGAAAGGTTGGCCTTTCTCAATAGCGAGGTGAGGTTGACACCACCCATGCCAGATTCATCCGTTATCCGCAGCACATCTCCCACTATCTTGACGCTGTTGCGGTATGGAGCCATCATAACAAAAGAAGCAGATGGCTGTAATAAGCATTACGTAAGATGGTTTTAGAACCCGCTGAAACGCTTGAAGGAGGGGCGGTAGATTGGAGGCGGTTTAGCAGTAGACAAGCTTGCGACCTCCCTTCAGCGTGTCTGTACCTTCTTCTGCCATTCCTAAAAGCTGGAGCGATTTTCTTGCTCACAAGAATTTATAACGGAAGAAACGAAGGTTGAACTACGAATAACAGGTCGATAAACTGGTTCAATGACTTTATGGGTGTAGGATACCGTTACCATGACGTCTACATGAACGTCTTTCCACTTTTTCCGGACAAAACCTTTGCTTACAAGCTCTGGAAAAAAACAATAAACTGGTGGCCAGATACTGACATCCGGCTGTCGTTTATAGAGGAAGGCGACGACTATTGGTTCATACTCTATGGCGGCTCGGAATATTCCGGGGACAACACGGGCTTTGTAAAAAAGATGCCCATATCTGAAAACTATAATCGCTTCAAGGCAGGATACGAGAAAAGGGCAACACTGCGTTTCGGCATATACAAAGAGAACACCGATCCTAAAAAGAAAGAGCCTGATGGCTCGATGAAAAGGTTTGAACTTGAGGTATTAAGGAAGGCAAAGTCTGTTTATATCGTATTATTTTCCAAGGCTTCAGAGCTTGATCCGGAAAGCGTTGAGTGGAAATGCCTGCAGGAAAACCACCAGTAAAGTTTTCTTGTATTGAGGGATGCTCCGACTGCTGCATATACCGCGATTATTATCCGACAAAAGAGTTTGGCAAGATAGGCGTGCTATTGCTGCCCGAAGAAAAGCAAAAGATCGAGGAACTGGCGAGGCAACAAGGCGTTCATGTCAGGATAATCCCGCGCCTTGCTGTGGGTGATGATGATGATGACAACAAGCCTAAAAAGATAATAGCATATCAGATGATGGGAAAAAGCGATGGCGATTTTTGTCCGTTCCTTGACATGAAAAGCAAGTCGCCGCATGGCGGCCATGCATGCACTATATACCATGAGCGACCTCTTGCATGTGCCGCCTTTCCTGTCATTGACGCCGGCCCTGTGGCGACTCTTGACTCGCACTGCCAGTTCTGCAAGAAACATTCCACAACGAAGGCAAGCACTGACGGTCTGCAGGGCGAGCTGGAATCCCTATCCAAGATAAAGGGTCAGGTGCGAGCAGGTAGCAGCAAGCATGTGTGGCGTTATGCAACTGCGACAGGAAAAGAAGCAGTGTTTCCTGAAGGGTGGATCCTAGAAGTTTGATTTGGTGTAAAGTGTCCTTTCTCTTCTTCTGACCTTTGTTATTCTGCTTGCAGGGATCAATGAGAAATTTTCGGACAGCTTTATGAACTCGTCCAGTGGAAGTTCTACTATGTTTTCAAAGTCGCGGTAGCTGACAAAATAGAGAGAAGGATCATCTGCGTGTAGTGCCTTGCTAAAGATTTCCTCGAGCCTGCCCTTTTTTGTCAAGGCCTATATTTCATCAGGCCACCGGCCTCTACTATCTTGGCGATGAGCTCCGGAAAAGGCTTCATCGGATACCGCTCGTTCCTTGTAATGTTGACTATTGTGTTTTGTCCGATGTCTATCTCCAGCTCATCTTTGTCAAAGATTTTCCTCATGGTATCCTTGTCTATTTCTATTGGCAACAAGTAGCCGCCATCAACAGCATTGCGGTAGAATATCCTTGCAAAGGATGGTGCAAGAATGGCCTTGATGCCTGTCTGCGATAGCGCTATGGGCGCATGCTCTCTGCTGGATCCACAGCCAAAGTTGCTGCCCGCTACCAGAAAGTCGCCCAGCTGCACTTTATCGGGGAACTTGGTATCAAGCCCCTCGAGCGCGTGCTTGGCCAATTCCTTGTGGTCGTGTATCTTTAGGTACGGTCCTGGGATTATTACATCGGTGTCAATGTTATCCCTGTCATACTTGTGCACTTTGCCTCGCAATGTTGCCGTCATTTCACATCCCTTGGGTCTGTTATCTTGCCAGTC
>CAZPIL010000175.1:0-3789 GCA_964586705.1 uncultured Nitrososphaera sp.
AGAATAGAGATTTCTAGATTTTGTCTTTGTGAGGCCACTCTTGCTGTTGAGTGTGCCCGGTAGCCGGAATACTCTATGTACGTCAGTTGTTACCTGTGGGTCTATTCTGATGCCCATTTGGCGCGTAATTCTCTCAAGTTCTGCCTTGAAATCGGAATAGCCGCCCTTTTCTCTCACAAGGTTTGTCAACCTTATTGTAGAAGATGCGCTAATATCAAGCTCTTCTGCAACTCTTCTGCGCCATCCATAGTCGAGGCCGCTTCTGGGAAACTTGACAAACGCGAAGTTGCTGTGAGGGGACTTTCTGACGCCAACACTTTCTGGCATCAGACCCACTCCTGCAAGGTAGCCTACCAGGTCGGAACGGGCCTGTGAGCTGAGCGGCCTATATGATCCGTCGTTTATGTGACAGTGAAACCCATTGTTGCCTGAAAAGTAGATACGTATGTTTTCCTTTGAAATGCCCAAGTCATGTGTCAAGAACTCTATCAACTTGATGACCTCCTTCTTTGAGCCTTCGACGCACTTGTTACAGGGTATTGAAGCATAATCTACCTTATTACCATGGCACGCAGGGCAGGTGTATTCTTTTTCGAAAGGTGGCGACACACGGCCGCAGTTCGAACATATCGGGTAGGAGTGGGATGGCACACAGGGTAGATGTAGGTCCTTGCCATCGATGTCAAAAATCAGGTCTGCACCCTGCCACTGCTTTTCCTGCATGGAAAGTGTTGGAAATCTGTACAGCGCATTTGAACAATATACGTCAGAAGGTACCTCCTTTACAAGGAGAGCAACTAATTCACCGGCGCTCTTGAACGAAAGGTGTCTGACCATTCCGGGAATGTCAAATTGAGAATAGCCGAATTCTCGCTGCTCGATGTTATCAGGTGTTTCCACCAACTTTTGTTTGAAATAATATTCACGAAAAGCAGCCTTTACAGCATGGTTCTTGATCATCTCCTGCGCCTGCCAAATTGAATCGGGTTTATTATGCCATCACAATCCTTGGTGGCAAAACAAAGATTCTCGGTACGAAGCCTGTCACAGGATGGCACAGAATATTTTGTTCTGCTGCCTTTCGAACCCGCAAGGTGCTCGACTTGATATCGTGTTATACGCTCGTTAAAATCCGGCGCGTTTTTGAACATCTCTACTATTTCGTCTACAGGTTTGCCAATTGCAAGCATATATGTGGCAAGCATCAGTCTAGCCGAATGCGGGAGGTTTTCTCCCTTATTCATGACATCTATTGCGTGCTTGATGCAGGGCGGATATTCAGTAACTGGGTTGGTCTTGTATTCATAATACGGGGCAAGTCCCAAGCGTAGCTTTTCTGCCTTCTCTTTTATTGCCTTTGGCGTTACTGGAAGGTTCATCATGTGTACTCTATTATTTATCAGAATAGCAAGTTCGTTCCTAACCAGACGCACGGTTTCATCGGGACCTAAGTATACGTGGCCATTGCTCACAAGCCTATTTATCATCTTCCATTCTTGCTCGTGGAAGTGCGAGGACCTCGCAAGGTAATCAGTCACTTTGACCTTGAATAGACGGCCATCTTCAGTTGTATCTATGGTAAGCCCAAATAGGTCACCAAAGATCTTTGACAGGAGCGCTTGCCTCTGCGCCCCGGTCTGCCTTTTCAAGTCTTCAGTCAAGAACTTTTCTGCTCTTCGAGCTTCTGCAAGCGCGTACTTTTTCAGGATAGGCTCCATCCCTACCGACTTGACCATAATCAGAGTAAGGAGAAAGGTAAGTATCTCGGTTTCATACCTATCCAGTTTATCATAGACCTTACCCGAGACGCCGATCTGCACACGTTCCGCGGCTCTTTCTATGATGTCAGCCATGTCCGGCCTGTCAAGCTCCTCCCATCCAAACCCTGACTGGCGCAGGTACTCGCCTGCCTCATTGAGAAATGGGTACTTGGCCAAATCGCCTGTACCAAGGCGTATAGACAAACAGTTTTGATTTGCGCAACTGGCATAAAACGACATCGCAATAACTTTACTAACGGCCGCCTGCAACCCTGCAGTGTGAACGCTGGCTATAGGGTTGGATTCCATGTATCTATTGCAGGCGGGATAAGTAACGCGGTCGATAACGCAAAAGCCATTGGATGTTCTGCATTTCAGATATTTGGCCGTAACCCGCGCGGGTGGCAAGCAAAGACCCTCACGCCGGAAGATGGTGCACTTTTTAGAAGAAAACTGGAAGCGAGTGGAATTGATAGGGAGGCAACGTTGGTCCATATGCCGTACCTTCCAAACCTCTCAGGACAGGGAGATTTGTACAAAAAGTCAGTGGATACTCTTGCAAGTGAGCTTTTGCGCACGGCTGAGCTTAGAATACCATACCTTGTACTGCACCTTGGCAGTCATCTTGGCATGGGTCTGGATGAGGGAATCAAGCAGCTAATAGGAGCCATTGTCACTGCAAGAGATCGAGCAAAGAAGGGCGAAAATGTTATGATTCTCCTTGAAAATAATGCAGGACAGAAGAATAATGTTGGTGGCAGCTTTGAAGGAATCAGAAAGATCCTCGACAGTGTTGGAACTAATATTGGCGTATGCCTGGATACATGCCACGCGTTTGCATCCGGCTATGACATGCGCACAACGAAAGACGTACAGAAGATGCTTGACAACTTTGACAATGCGGTGGGGTTCAAGGAATTAAAGTTTGTACATCTCAATGATTCAAAAGGCGAACTCGGCTCAAACCTTGATAGGCATGAGCACATAGGACTCGGTAACATTGGTAAATCCGGACTAGCGGCTTTCGTGCGCCACAAAGCCATCGCAAAATTGCCAATAGTGATGGAGACTCCAATAGATGAGAGGAGAGATGATGAGGCAAACATGAAGGCATTTTTAGAACTAGTCGGCCAGAGTATGTGACTCTATTCCTGCATTATCTCTGTTGTATGTTATTAGAATCTGATCTCCGACATCATATGGGCAATCATCTATCTCGCGCGTGTGATCTGACGCGCTGACTATGCAAGTATCTTCCTGTTTGAATTCAACCTCTACTTCTTCGGTAACAGATTCTTTTACAAACAAGTCTACTATGGGAAAGCCAGTTATTACCTGCACCCCAATAATCGCGCCGAAGAGCATGAGACCAAAGAGAATTGCGATTTTTTTGCCAGACATTCTCGCGATGCTACCATCATCAGAATTTGGCTCGTATCCCACTAGGAAGCTAGCACTGGGCTTCTAAAAAAACATGCGCATATCTATCGGCATATCACTTTTAAGGAGGGTAGCAAGATTCGATCTCTACCAATGGTGTTTGGCAGAGACATAAGACTTGGCAGGATACTCAAGAATGGCAAGATGTTATGCATACCAATGGATCATGGTATCAGCAATGGTCCCATAAGGGGACTTGAGGATCCACACGGAATAATATACCAGTGCGAGAATGCAGGTCTTACATGCGTCCTTGTGAATAAGGGCATAATCAAGACTATGCCTCGGCCCACAACTATCGGACTCATCGCGCACTTTTCCGGCAGCACATCATTGGGTCCGGCTCCAAATCGCAAGATGCTCATGGGAAGTGTCGAAGAAGCTCTCAGGCTAGGCGCTGATGCCGTCTCACTGCACATAAACATCGGAGCAAAGGAAGAACCCGAAATGCTCCAGAAGCTAGGAATGATAGCTGACAAATGCGACGAGTGGAGTGTGCCTCTTATAGCCATGATGTACCCAAGAGGTGAGGGGATAAAGAATCCTCATGACCCCGAAATTGTAGCTCATGCCGCAAGGGTGGGTGCAG
>CAZPIL010000176.1:0-3748 GCA_964586705.1 uncultured Nitrososphaera sp.
GCAGTACAAGTATTGTCCTGTACCCGTTACTGCGTAAAGTCTAGACGGGATTGGGGCAAGACAGACACACTACCGGTGGAGCGAGGGGAATGCACGCCTGTGGAGATCAGAAGCTCGGTCTTTGAAGCAGGAACGCTGTTATGGAGACATATGCAGCTAATAACCGGAGAAACGGGCGAAAGCCTGTCCGGGAAGCCAGTGCCCTTTGGGCTTGGTAGTTCACCTAAACGTCACGCGTTATGTTATATCCTATAATAGTAGGATTTAGCAGAATCGAATAGTTCTATTTGACGTTTAGAAAAATAGACCGTGTCTAGCGTTTTAAACCTCGCCAATTCTAGGACATCCAACAATTTGCATGCTATTTGGAAAAAAGATAAGGGAAAGCAGCGCCCTAAATCCATAGTGCCAATAGATGTTTTGACGGTCTTGAATGACTTGATAAAGCAAGGCATGGTTTCCACCGAACTGCTGCCTGACATTATCTCTCGATACTCTGAGCTCAAATCAGAATTTGACAAAAATCCCTACAGCGAAACATTCAGGCAGATAATGAAATCTGTCGATAGCATGTTTATGAATGTACAAAACATGATTCCATCGTCAGAAATCCTTCTACTAGGCGTTGCCATAAACCTTGTCAAGATAGAAAAAGCACAGCAATCCCAGAAGAAGATAGACTTTTTCGCATTTCTGCCTAGCATGGGAATGAAGAAATGCTCAGAGTGTGGAATACTCAACGTAGCAACTGCCAAGTTCTGCTATACATGTGGCAAAGGTTTCAAGACATAGCAACGTTTCTTTCTTTCTTTTTTGTTTAACTACTTGTCTATCCTCTAGACCTCGCTGCTGAGCATCTTAAGTATATAATCAAAGAGGATGGAAACTGGAGCTACTATGAGGAAGGGTTCTATTGACGGCCGCTAATCAAGGGAGGGCAAGAAACGCTAAAGGGTGATTCGTACTACGAACGCAGAGAGAGTAGTTATAATTCTGGCGAGCGTGAAAACCCCTTACGGCTTTAGTCTTGGGATGAAATAAGGCAGGACTGAAGCTAAAGAGATTGTCGGGCAAGCAGAGACGTTACACGCAGACAAACATCTGGACTCTTGCAAACGAGCTGGTCGCGCTTGCAAAGAAGTACAACGCCAGGATTGCCATTGAAGCTCTGAAGCATCTGCGGCGCAGGAGTGGGCAGCTACCGAGAAAGTCAAGAAGAAAGACCAACCGCATGCCGTACGGGCTATTGAAGCACTGCCTAAAGTCTGTGTGTCAAAGGGAAGGTGTGGATCTTGTCCTTGTCAACCCAATGCACACGTCGCAGGAATGTCAAAAGTGCCACCACACATCAAAGAAAAACTGGGTCGGGTACAAGCCGTTCCGCTGCGAAAAGTGCAGATTTGAGTGCGACCGCAACCGCGACCGCAACGCGTCTGTCAACATTGCCGCCAGAGCGAGCCTATTTTCGCATCCTGAACAAATGTTAGAACTGGCTCAGGTTTCTGGCGGAGGTGCCGCCGCTGAATCGACAGCGGGATACGTCAACCGGCACGACTTGAAAGGTGAAGGTAGCATCAAGAAAGGCTCAGAGAGTGCAAGCCACCCGAGTTTCAAGCCACCGATTGAAATCGGTGGTAGTTGACTAAACCACTGCTGACATGTTGTTCTGCAAACTTGCACTCGCGCTACTTGAAAATGATGCATCGGTGAAAGAAAGAAGCTGTATGAATAATTCGTAGCTAGAATGCGCGGCAATTTCTGATACGGTTGATGAAGAACGAAGATAGAGAAACTGGCTTGCTCCTGTAGATGGAATATTTTGCATAAGGTTAAAACATTGAACGGGATAGATTTACTATGACAATTGGACGCCTATTCAAGAAAGGGACCCTGCAAACTGCAGCAAACGGTTCCATTGTAATCCTAAACGAAGACAAAGTAGCGTATCCTGTAGACAAGGCAGATGCAGCAGTTTGGAGCCAATGTACGGGCATTACCTTTGAGCAACTGCGCGATAACATCTCTTCTAAACTTGGCTGGCAAATCCCGCCCGATGTCCTTTCTCATCTTGAAAGGTTCGTAAACTGGTGCGTCTGGGCAAAGTTGATTGAAGTTAGAGACTTTACACCGGACCGCTTTGCAGATTTAATGCGACATGACAGCTTGGATAAAGGGGCGACAGAGAAACTTGTATCTATAGCAACGGAAGAAATTGAACCCATGTCATGCACAGGAAAGCCGTAGTCTAGTAAATTTGCCTCTCGGAGAGGCCGGACATCTTTCTTATTTTCATTGCGTAAAGTACTTAATCTACTTAATTGACAGGATCTTTCTTTTAGGCGGATCTTCTTCGATATCCTGACTTTGCGTTAACGCTTTTCTTTGTAGAGCTCTTGCTTCTTTTCTTTACCTTTGGCATTGATCTATGGAGTACAACCGCTTTATTTAAGGGATAGGGAGAGGGGCAACGACGGGGTTTTTGCCGGCTTCTTTTATTTCACAGTTGAATTAAGGTGGTTTTTGCAGCAGACATCAGAACAAAAGTACGAAACCCCTTTCATTGCCGTAGAATACATCACTCCTTCAGTAAGGTCCTGAAACTCCTTACCACAAGATTTGCAAATTCTCATCATGTTTCTTTCTTATTTGATGATACAACCCATTCATAAAAGGCAATCTGTCGAGCCTAGACATGAATAATATATGTCAGTTACCTTTCCATAATGCGTAAGAGAGAAGATCTTGCAAAATGACAAAAATTAGAGTGTACAAGAGAAATTCGACTTTCATTGATTTGTCAGATCTAGTGGAGCAAATTAGTAATATCGGGTTGGCAGAAACGTTGAAAAAATATTACAATCAGCCGTTTGAACACGATGCCAAGAACATAGTGGCAGGCCCGAGCTTTATGCAGTACTTGAACCTGCTGTTCAAGACGCAAATAGCAGCCGGAGACATACTACAGTTTGAATCAGGCGGCCACGGTAAATACTTCATGTTCTCGCTGACGGGGACGTGGGATGAGATAATCAAGCTGCAATGACCAAAACTATGTGCGCGCCTTCCGCCGGCTTTGTCACATAATCTTAATTCAGCTCTTTCATCTGCGTTTAGTGTTAGGTATCCTTACTCCAAGAGGCAAAATCATCCGACCCCAAGAGCGGCTGATTAATTAGGCAGGGAGGCACAGGTACACACAAATGCCTATTTCCAAAGAAGAGTTTGATAAAGGGCGAAGGGAGGATCCAATAATTGACAAGATTCAGGAATTTCTAGAATCAAACAAGGATAAGGCCTTCACGGAAGACGAGATCTTGAGACGCCTTTACCCTGAACACACCGCATGGCCCGTCGACCGTATTAGTTTCAACAGTGCAGTACTCATCCTAGCCTATGCCGGAAAAATCGAGACAAGGTATGTCACTACCTCTGAGGGTCTCCAGATTTACTTTAGAACGAAATAAACGCTTTGTGAAAGTTATGGTCCAGCTGACATCCTCTCAACCCTGAAGGGTTTGAGGTTCCTGCCTGATCATTTCGTTCCTGTCTGCCATCACGGAGATTCTGCTGATGGTGGGCCGTGTCAGTGGTTGTTTCCCTGCCTATCTTTACCAGATTACAGGATGCCGCTCGACCCCTATGCAAGACAGTGTGCCTTGCACTAGGTTGGGCTGCTGCTTCTAACCTTGTTCTTCGTTCGCCCTGTGGTTGCGCCATATTTTCAGGCTGCCACCGCTTGACTCTGCAT
>CAZPIL010000177.1:0-3720 GCA_964586705.1 uncultured Nitrososphaera sp.
GGATGAAAGCAAAGCAGCATTTATTTTTTGCATTCACGCATTTGTTCACTATAGGCTGCCGATGCGCCAAGAGCTATATCCGCTTCTCTCTATAATCATGTTATGCATACAACCGAAGATTATGTACACGTATTTGATATATTTATCCAAAACTAGACAACAAGTGCAAGTCATCTCCCGATGGTACAAACATGTATACAGGTACAGCAATGCATTCCGCTGAGGCTGTCACATGCCCCACTAGTCGCCCCCAGCGTAAAGCATTGCGTACCACCGGGTTCCTTGCAAGTGTAAAAAAATAGGTGTGAAAAATGGTAACAAATAGAGTATGTGTCATCTGCAGCGATTTCATTGACTCTGCTTCGCTGAGCTTTGAACAGCGTCTGGTACGGGACCAAGACTTTTGCAGGAAATGCTGGGACGAGATAATGATGATGACGACCACCACCACCATGACAGACGTCAAACCCCTTGCGCCAATCACAAAAAGCTCGTCTGGGCATGATTTGTACGAGGTCAACCTTGCTTCTCAGAGGTAGCAGCAACAGGTGAGTATTTTGGTAGCCAAACATGTCAAGATTTTCATAACAATCACGATAATGGCAACGCTTCTTGCTGCGCCGTCATCATTTTCTAATGCATTTGCTCTGTACATCGCCGAATCGCAGACGGTCAAGACGACTGTCGATACACCAGTGACGTTCCACCTGACAGGAAGTGCACCGTTGCCCTTTCACTTTCGCGTACTGACACACCCTGACGTTCCAGACATCTGCACCGAAGGATACTTGCCTAATCCGCCAGCCTGCGACCATGGCTATATGGAATACAATGGGACCTCAGGACAGGTATGGTACACACCGAACAGGGGCTTTGTAGGAACGGACTCGTTCACATTCGAGACGGCAGCAGAGATGGGACCGTGGTCAGGTGATGTGATAGGTGTCGTCACCATTGAAGTAGTGGAAGAGCTTGATGGGTATGATGATGCACAGGATGAAGGGGGTGCTGCTGTCGCCGCTGCAATTGATGACAGTAGCAATAGCAATAGCAATAACAATAATAATAACAACAGCAGTTCGTCAGAAACAGCAAAAGAGATTATGGATGAATCGGGGGAATCCTCTGACGTGAGAAATGATGTGTTCGGCTCGATATTGAGTACACTTGATTATAGTGTGAATAGCTTTATCGATGCGTGCCAGGGAGTGTGGGAATATCTTGCCTGACTAGCTGCCATTATGCAAGCGGCGGCAGAAGAAAGATCTAGCCACGGTTATTAACCACGATGACCATCTAGAATCGATTTTATTTGCAAAAAGACGTAATCGAGAAGCTAGCTGCGCTTGTCACAGCAGCTTTTGGCTTGGTTGCGGCCTTGGCATGGAACAGTGCCATTCAAGAGATTTTCAATACTTTCTTTGGAGAAACTAGCGGCATCTGGGCCATGATATCGTATGCTGTCATAGTCACGATAATAGCAGTATTTATGACCATCTGGGTAGGCAAGGCATCCACAAAAGCCCAGGGTAACACCGAAGAAAAAACAAGTAATTGACATAACTACCAGACAAACTGCATTGCAAATATTGCTCATCCTGATAAGATGTGTGTCAGTACAATACAGTCAAAGGCTAATTACTCCGGCATTGCTTTAACCTTGTTGGCGCTGCCTGTATGCCGCATTTTCGATATCACAAAGGTTCAACGGCCTATGCGCGTAAGGGTGTGTCTTAATGTGTGGCTTTGATCTACAAAATATGGCAAACAAGATTGGGAAGAAGAGGTCAAGTCGGCGCATAATACTTTCAAAGACAAGTCGTTGCGTTTGATGCATAAAACACAACTCTTAATATTTAATTTTGGTCACATTTTACATGACAAAGAGAGGAGAAAAGAAACATGATTCTAGAAGATATATCGTTATAGGGGTAATAGCCGCGCTGGCAATAGGCGGCGCGCTTGCCATCTCGTTTTACTTTTTCCCTCAGTATATGGTTAGTCCACAACCTGAGGATTCCCCTTTGATTCCGGAGGGTGTTGAGGACCTAGAACAAGAAGATCAAACGTCAGATGAACAATTCCCCCAGGGCTTGAGAGGTGAGCAAGATGTTGAAGAACTTGAAGAGCGAACTCCCGGCCAAGTGATTCCTACTGCAGTAGTAGTTGATCCGCGAACAAGTACACCGGGAAGCACAGTAGCGGTGCATGGTGATGGCTTTGACCCTGAAGAACGGGTGACGCTATTTTTCAACAATACAACGATCGAAACAACTCCGCAGAATCTGATCACTGATGAGTCTGGGCAATTTGATGCAGAAATAACCATCCCTCCAGAAGTAGAGTCTGGGGAACATACCATAGCAGCAGAAGATGAATCTGGCAATACCGCGTCGATGCTTATAGACATAGAATCTCAGCCAGTTACAGAACATCCTATACCACAAGAGGAGCCTACTGCAGAAATATCTGTAACCCCGGTTTCCCTGCAGGAAGGACGGTTTACCATAGCAGGTGACGGGTTCACTCCAAACGAGCGAATAGTCATCATGGTAGACGACATGGAAGTTCAGACAGAAGAAGAGGTAATCACAGATGAAATAGGAAACTTTTCGGTAGAGGCAGACCTGCCAATAGAAGGAAATGGCGAGCACATCATTTCAGCAAGCGATGAATCAAACCAGTCGGCATCGACTACATACCCTTAGTGCCAAACGCTCTGCGATGTACACTGCGGCAGCCGTCCTACTTCCTCAAGTATGAAGGAGCTGTGGGGAGGCCACCGGTTAAGGTCGCAGGAACCCTTTTTTCTTCCTTCTCCCTTAGTCCACATATATCCCACACAATGATGTTTCGATGCAAGTGATTATCCGAGAAAGCAGAAGAAATTCTGGGCCAACAATTGGCGATGTAGCAGACTTTGAATCGTAACTGGGAACGCAAGCCGGCCGGTGCGGCATACCGCGACCCTTGTTGCGCTTGCCATTGTCTTGCACTGCAGCACAATTGCTTACATGTCGGGATAATGATTACATATTATAGATATGTCTTGCAGAGAATTCCTCTATCTAATATATTAATCTGCATAGTATCCAATTAATGGCAATACGAAAGCGTCCCGGAAAGCGTTCTTTCGGGGACGAACGAACCAGAGCAGTACTGCAAAAGGCAACCATATTTTCGATCGTTGGCCTCATGCTAGTATTTGGAACTACAGGCAACTACTTGTTGCCTCCTGCATATGCTGCATCCACGTTGACTGTTAACGGATTTGCACTGGATGGTAAGCAAGTTGGCATGTGGATTGTTGTGCAGCATGAAGGCTCTACGGTTAAAACCGGATTTACTCCAATGACTTTTACAGGCGACACGGGAGAACTATACACAATAATTGCACGCGACTATTCTGACGGTAGCATCTTTTTTGACCATTGGGATGATAAAAGTACAAGCAGAACGCGAACTATAACACTGGATGAAGATGCTACTCTTGCAGCATTCTACAAGACACCTGATACATTGTCACATACCTTGGCAGTAAACGCCTATGACCAGAACGGCGATGTTCGCAACATGTATACAACTATCAGAGAAGACGATACAACCATCAAGACAGGGTTTGCTCCTCTGATCTTTGAGGGCACTGCAGGCGCCACATACTCCGTCACCGTGGCTGATTATGCAAGCCTTGCATTTGACCGGTGGGAAGACGGCAACACC
>CAZPIL010000178.1:0-3719 GCA_964586705.1 uncultured Nitrososphaera sp.
CGCTATTCCCGTATCATGTCCAAGTAGACACTCAGTGTTTAGCGGCTTCATTCCGGCAAGCTCGCATTGCGTCTTGAACCTCTTTCTAAATCCGTGAGATGACTTGAACTCTAGTTCTTCGTCAGTTATTCTAAGCACGCCCTGCGAAACCCAAGCTCTTTTGAGCATTGCCCGTATTCCAGAAGACTTCAATTGTCTGGGATAGTTGGCTAGTCCGTGATGTGTGGTGGGTCGCAAGATTGCACTTTTGAAGAGGTCGCGCATGACCCAAGAATTAGGACCTATTTTCTCTTCATGTTCTTCACGGAATTGCATCCACTCGTTCAAGGAATTATAGGCTTCAGGTGTGATAAAGGTCTGATACTGCTCCGGTTCTCCTGCATAGACTAGCATACTTGCAGCAATCACTTCTTCCCGGTCATTGCGAATGGGCTTGATATGACCCCATTTCAGATACTCCCAAGCTCCCACTCTAATTCCAGATGATGACATCAATAGAACTATTCCCTTGATTCTTCTGTCAGGATATTCCACGAGTTTCCTTATCTCTTCAGTAGTTGGGGCCCTATCTTGTGCAAATTTTCTTGACTTTGGTAGTCCTCGGGTGATTCGCTTCCAATTTATGATCACGTCATTTGTTTCGCAAAATACCTTGATTGGCTTGTAGTAGTTACGTAATGTTCCCGCCGTAATCTCCTTGTTGTCGCATCGCATCTTCTGGTAGGCCATGAACCTAGCGGCCATGTCAAAAGCCCAGTCCTTATCCGCCTTGGCTTTTTCAACAAAGGACCTGGCCTTTTCTTCTAATGATGACCCTTCCATTCCAATGCCTGTCAGAAATAGATCCAGCTTGCTTTGGTACTGCCGTCTAGTCTCAGGACTCACAATAGAGCCTAAAAACAGCCCGAGTGGGTCCCTCATGGAGTCTATCAGATTCCCGCTTCCTATTACGCTATTGGTGTAGTCCAAAATAAAGTTGGTTAGAGATGCGGGTTCGGTGGGATTCGGACCCACGACATTTTAACCCAGTTGAACTGATTGGTTAAGAGCCAAACGCTCTGCCTGGCTGAGCTACGAACCCGCAAAACTTTTCGTATAAAATGCGATATTTAAACGTAAGAGGAAGAGAGGAAAGAGCTAGGTTGCCTTGGTCAGAGCTTCCTGCCTATCCTGGATTATCCTAACGATTGCTTCAGAAGTTGAGCAGTTCATCTCTTGCTTCTCCTTCAGAATGTGTCTATAGGCATCAAGGGTAATATAGACAGGGATAGAGCCTGTTCCTTCAAGCAGTGCTTTGACGCGTAGAAGACCGTTTTCCATTCCGCGCTCGGCAATCTTGGATAGCTTGACCTTGTCAAGGAATCCTCCGAGAGGCCCCATTGGCATATCATAGTCGACATCGAGGGACACCTTGGACTTTTTCTCGCCCATCTCTTCAAAGTTGACCGTTATCTTCCAGCGCTTGAACGGGCCTTCTATCATCTTGGCAACGATCTTGCGCAGAGGGACATACTCGATTGTTTCGCAGTCCCACTCAAGCCTCTTGCCGTCAAAATCGCCACTTATCCTGAATATTGTGCCTACGCCGAAGGCCTCTTTCACTTTAACTGGCACGATGTTCAAACCCATGTTTTCCGGGAACTGATCGGCCATATGCTCCGGCCTTGCAAAATAAGTGAACGCTTCGGTGACAGGAGCATTGATCTCCACGCTCTTTCTTATAACGGTCATCGTGAATTTGACTCTGTCAATCTGAATTTAAAGGTTTTGGGATTGTAAATTGTGCTTCGCGCAAGTCATGAAGAACTAACTGTAGATTTTTTGCTGAAGAGTACAGGTATTTGAAAAATGGCCCGCGGCTCTAGTCCAACGGGTTTGAGTTCACTATTTCGTCAAGGCATTTGATAACGTCTTGCTTTGTCACAGGTATCGGATTGTTGTCAAGGTGCCCTTTGTCCGGCATGATGACATCGGCCGCTGCGTCCAATGGCTGCTTTAACTTTAGTGGCTCAAACTTTAGTTTCTGTGCTATCTCTTTGAAACGCTTGTGGTAAATAGAGTTGTTGAACTTGTGCGCTACAGTGGTGCATGAAGAGAGTGAATATCCGTGCGGGACACCCTCGTTTGAAAAGACGTATGACAAAGCATGTCCAAGGGTAGTAGATGAGTTGCCAAAGCCTATGCCCGACAGCATTGCGCCATAAGGTAGAAGGTTTGGCTTGTCGTTCATTATCGCATCATAAAGGATGTCAAACGCTTCTCTACAGAACAGCTGGGTAAATGGATTGCCTGCCTTGCTGTCATAGCCCTCAGATGCCTGTGCTGCCGCATCGCAGGCAGAATTGCGCATAATGTTAAAAGGTGTGCCAGGCAAAAAGTACGGGTCCACTATTGCGGCATCGGCAAGGAATGCCTCATCCTGCAAGAGCTTCTTCTTGTGATCAAAGCTGATGACAGCATAAGTAGTCATTTCCGCCCCTGTACCAAATGTAGTAGGTATGAGTATCTTAGGTATACCGGTCATCTTGCTCAAATACTTGCAGACATCCATAGAGCTTCCGCCGCCAAGTCCTATGTAAGCACCTATTTCTTTGCCCTCGTACGCCTTTTTCAACTCCTCAATTGTCTCAATCGCAGGATCAGGTGTGATCTTGTCATATACTTCATAGTTCTTTATCCCCATATGGTCCAGCCACTTGTTGTAGATCTCTGGAGTCGTTGTCGTTATCACGAGAGAATTTTTCGGATACTGGAATTCTTTGGCGGCGTTCTCGCCGAAGGCTATTTTCCTCGGCATCAATACTTTCCACATGGAAAAACCATGTCCCTGCAGGGGTTTTATGTCTTACTCGATAGGTAGGCCTGTAGTTTCTTTTTCTCGTATCGCATCAGGTAAATGATGCCTCCTACCAAGAACACTTCGACAGACTTGGCGAGTATCCCTTGTATCGAGATCGCCTCAGGTTGATCGATTGGGGAGAGTGGTGGTGGGAATATCACAGAATATGTGTAGAGTCCAACTAGCACCGCCGTGCCAGTCATGCCAAAAAGGTTGAGTGCGACAGTCTTGCGATAATACTGTCTTGTCCCACCGGCGCCGGCTTCAGTCAAAGTAAGCATTATGTAAAACATGCCATAGGCCACCTGCATCCCGCCAGCTATTATCAGAAATATCGTATATTCGAGCCGGAGCGATGCATGATCAGAGTAAACTGCAAAGTGCACCATGCCGCCTCCAACTGCAGAGAGCATTACGGCGTATTTTACTAACTCGTTGGTCTCACGCAGTTGGCCGTTGCTTCTTTTCTTGCGATAGCTGAGCCATAGCACCGAACCAAGACCGCCAAGTGGGACAAAGACGGCGCCAAGTACGGTATAAGTAAAGATGTTGCCAAAGCTTGCTGAAACGCTGAGATTTGAGAGGACTCGTTCACAGTTGCATCCGGCCGTGCTTGTCAGTGTGTTCCTCGGGGGGTCTATAGAGTTAGTATTTACCGGCCCGTTTGCCAAGCTTAATACCAAGTGATAACTGCCTGCTTGGGGAAACTCGTAGAATAGCGTAAAGTCGCCGACGTCATATTTTGTCCAAGGAAAGGCCTTGACTCGTTCGCCGTCGCTTGAATAGATTTCAACCATTGTTTCGACATTTTGGACATCGTTACCCCTGTAGTCTTGGACACTGAATATTATCGCGGTTACTTCACCCGGGGCGGCATATT
>CAZPIL010000179.1:0-3684 GCA_964586705.1 uncultured Nitrososphaera sp.
CTTTCAGAGATTTTGTAGTTCTAGCGTCAAGGTAGACTATTTGCAAGATATCAGATCTGTCCCAATATCCTGCCCTATTAAGAATAGCAAGTCCTTCCACAGTTTTGCCTGTCACCACGACGCGTCCGGCAGAAATGAGATCCTGTAAGGCCTTTCTGTCAAGTGGGTACCATTGCCACGAACTGACGTAGCGTCCGGCGCAAAGCCTGTATATGCGCGATTTGCGCAAGTACTTCCACGATTCTGTAAGGTCTTGTTTTGTCGCGATTCGGGCGTCTGTCGCGTGCTCCTGCGGTTTATTTTCAGTACCATAATACGCCCACACGGATGTTACGGAGAATCCGCTCCTTTCCAGCATGCGCTGGGATGGCAAATTTTCACGTGATACTATTGCTGACGCTTCTTTTGCACCTTTTTTTGCAGCCCATTGAAGCATCCTGTCTAAAAGCGCGGTCGCGACCTTCGCACGCCTAAAGTCAGGATGTACCCTTACACCTTCAAGCCACGCCACGCCGCCAGGGCAGATGCTGACATGCGCAAGGGCAACCTTTCTTCCATCAGACTCGCAGACAAGGAGCTTGCCACTTCTGTCTGAAATCCAGATGTCCCATACGCGGTCTATATAGTCGCCCCACGAAAACGTGTCTGTGCAAAAGCTTAGTACCTCCTCCCTGTCGGAGTTTTTTGCTGTCCTTATCCTGATGCCCTTTCCATCTCCTGCATCATTGTAAAGACAAATTGCTTTACACCTGCTACAGATCTCATTGCCTGCGCAAGCGAACTGGTTTCATTAAAAATTGTAACAACGTACGAGCTTTCATTGAACTGGCTCACACGGATATCACTCCAGTCGTTGTGGCAGAGCTCTCTCCCAGTCTTTGTGACAAGCTGTATAGCATCCATCGGATTCTTGTGCGCTACAAATCTACCGGCAAGCGATGGGATGTCATCTATTGAGGTGAGCCGTGAAAGCACGCGATGGATGCTGGGACTGCCGTTAACTATGCAGTGCGAGACCACCCTCACTGCATAGATATCATTTTTGATGTCGATCTGTAGAAATTCATCCAGGCGGCTTGCAACAAAGCTCAGACAGGCAAGCGTCTCCGCGTCAGGCTCCTGCAGTACGTTTGGAAAGCTCATTACCTGCAGAATTCGGAATGGGAGTACATTTGACTGGACTGGCGTTATGCGAAATCCCCCGCGAGAAAATGCAGTGGTACCCTGCATTGGATGGGCACCGAAGTCCTTTACAACCGGATTTGCAGAGAAGCCGTCTGCAAGGGCAAACGCATCATTTAGTCGCTCGCTGTCAAGCACGGGCTTTTTGAAATACAATTGCACATTGAACTGTGTTATATTTACCTGCATTGCTACTTCTTTCTTACTTACTTGCTTACAACCTTGGCAGAGGTCTCGGGGTCCTGGGGTATTATGGTCAGCCACGGCGTCAGTTTGTCCGGATCCATCTTGACGAAATCTACTCCAGCATCACGCAGAAGCTGCGTGCCGTCTTCTGGATAGTCTGCAAGGACAACGATTCTCTTGATTCCAACGGTTATGGCCATCTTGCTGCACTCTATGCAGGGAGCAAAAGTGGAATACAGAGTAGCACCTTTGGTGCTGCCGGCATTTCCAAACAGGGCGCACTGCATGATGGCATTTGCCTCGGCATGTGTGCAAAGACAGCGATCAAGGCCCTCACCGGATTTGACCTCGCCCCTCACACGCGCCGCGCACCTAGGGCACCCACCCTCATAGCAGTTGGTTACGCCCGGTGGCGTGCCGTTGTATCCGGTAGCAATCTGACGGTTGTCTTTTACTATGACTGCACCAATATGCCGGGTTAGACAGTTTGAGCGCAGTTTGGCGATCTCGGCTTGAAGTACAAAGTAGGTATCCCAGTCTGGCCTCTGCATCCGCACTATTTAGGTCCAGTTGCTATAAAAGCTGTTAGCAAAACTGATGGCCTTGGCTGTGATGGTTGCTCAGGCGATCAGATTGGCCTTCGCTACTCAAACCACTTCAGAAATGTGGCAGTTCACTCGCTTCCATGATGCAAGGGTTCTTCGCATGAAAATCTGTAATATATAGGAAATGACCAGAATACGTCATGAGCAAACGAGTTCGCACCAAAAAGTCGGTGACGGTTGAAAAGATCATGAGCCCCAGCGTAGTTGCAGTAGATGCAGGCACAAGTGTCCAACAGGTGGCTGCGGTAATGTCTGAGAAGAATATCAGCTCGGTCATGCTCAAGGACGGTGACAAGATAGTCGGGATACTTACTGAGCGCGACCTTGTCAGAAATGTGTGCGCAAAAGACGGTCTCGCAAGCAAAACACCTGCGGTGTCCATAATGTCATCCCCTGTACAGGCTATCAACAAGAGTGCCCCGGTAGAAAGAGCGGCACATATGATGATCGAGTACGGGTTGAGGCACCTTGCAGTTGAAGGAGACCATCAGACGATTGGTGTAATCACAGTCACAGATCTTGCCAGATACCTGCGTAGGAAGTTGGATGTTGCCGGAGCAGACGTGGAAATAATGGAAGCTCTGTACTCTGCCTAGGATCAGTGCACTATGAGAACAGGGCAGTGCGCTTTCTCAGATACAGTCCTTGAAACGCTGCCTATGGCCATCAGCTTTGAAAAGCCGGAAAGTCCTACGTTTCCTATTACTATCAGATCTACATCCTCTTCCTTAGCAATGGTAAGAATCTTGTCAGATGGGTAGCCAACCTCAATCCGCATGTCAACTTCCACCCCGACGGCTTCTATCTCCAGCTTTTTTTCGGCAAGTATCTTATGCGCTGCAGACTTTAGGTCCTGGTGAAGTTCTTTCCAGACAGCTGAGATCGAAGTCTCCTCGCCCGTCTTGGTAGAGCGCATTCTTGATTCAAACATCATCGGAGGCGTTGGTATTTCCTGGATCACATTGATGAGCAAAAGTTTGGTAGCCTTGGCTAGCTTGGCAAGTGAAACGGCATGCTTTAGTGCAGCTTCAGATTGTTCTGAGCCATCATATGGAATAAGGATTTTCCTAAAGGCCACGCATCTAGGTCAGCGTGACTCGATATATCTGTTGCCCGTATTCTTTTTCTTCCTTTACAGCGCAGCGCGTCTACCTGATACGCCTGAGCTTGTGCTCGTCTAGAGCTATACGAATGCACAGTATGCCTGCAACAAAGGCTATGCAGGCAGCCCCGGCGATTGTTATAGGCTCTATCACCTTGTCCTCATTTCAAGCGCGGTAGACTTGCGTCTGGCCATCCTCCATGCTGCCTCCATCGCAGCCAAAGTTCCTGCAAACCCGATTGCTATGTAGCCAACTGCTTCGATCATGTAGATTACGAGGTTATCATCCAGAGAAGGAAGATTAACAATGCTCAAAGAAGCGCGCAAGGTTTCAGAGCCTCGCCATACAAATCACTTCAGAGCGCCGGTGTCAGCGGCGCTAGTGTGATATCACAAATGCACGCTATCAATCAGGAATGTCTTTTATCAACGGTAAAATTACCCGGCTAGAATACGTACGTAACGACTTCACAGGGCATGGGGAGTGGTATCGGCATTTCCAACCAAGTCCCACTTCCCATGTTTTATAATCTTGGCGAGCTTGAAAACCCTTGCGGCTTTAGCCTTCCTTAGGATGAAATGAGCGAATCTGTTACTCCTCTCCCTCCC
>CAZPIL010000180.1:0-3679 GCA_964586705.1 uncultured Nitrososphaera sp.
CCGCCATAGCAAGGACTTTGTAATTGTGGCAAGGACAGATGCTCGTGCTCCTGCAGGACTTGAAGAGGCTATAGAGCGTGGCAAAGCATACAGGAAGGCCGGTGCAGATGTAATATTCATAGAGGCTCCAAGGAGCGTGGCCGAGCTGAAAAAGGTCGCAGACGAAATAGACGCGCCACTTGTTGCCAACATGATCGAAGGTGGCGTGACTCCGAACCTGCCTGCAAAGGAGCTTTTGAAGCTTGGCTACCGAATAGTAGTATTCCCGCTTTCAGGGCTGTACAGTGCCACATATGCCATGCGCGAAGTGTTCGAGGAGCTGAAGAGGACAGGAGCTACAAAAAGGACGCGCAGGATAATGGTCACGTTCAAAGACTTTAACAGATTTGTTGATCTACATAAGTACATGGGGCTAGAAAAGAGGTACGGCTAATTGGCCAAAAAGACAGACGCGCAAACTGCCCTGCTCAAAGAAATTCTTGTAGAACTTCGCAGACTCAACGCGAACCTAGAAAAGCGTACAGTTCCTCAGGAGATTCTACAGGAAAAGCCTGTAGACGACTCTGACGAAATGGATGATTTTGAATAGACTATAGCGCGTTTACTAGACGATTCATCTTGTCCAAGCTGACTTCAAAGCCAAATCTGCTTTCTTCCTTTTTCATATGCCTATACATGCTCAGGAGAAGGTTTGCATGCCTTACCGTGGACAGTTTACCATCCATCTTTAACCGTACAATGCGGTAGACATCATCATAGTAGCTAAAATAGGAAAGAACACGCTTGCGGTATTTCTTGAAGTCAAACTTGTCGCCATCAAGCGATTCGAGGAAAAAATCGCAGCAGATAAGCGATGGGATAATACCTTCTCCGAGCATCGGAAATACGCATCCTATTGACTCACCCACTCCCACCACATTGCCGTCATAAAATGGTTCCATCCTCTTTGGAGGTGCAAGCCTGATCGGTCTTCCAATCTTTTTTACAACCTTTGCCTCGGGATGCCTCTCGAAGAATTCTTTGATGCCGTGATACTTTTTCAATACATCGCCGGCGCCCATGTAGCCCTTGTCCCCACCTAAAGGAAAGTACCAGAAATAGCCCTTCGCCCCAGGATAGCCAATGGTATAAAACTCATCCTCTCCTTTGACATTTTCAAGTAGATATTCATAGGCGGGTATGATAAAGTCACACTCTGACTTTGGTAAAAGAGTCCTGTGGAGTCCCGTACAGTCAAGAACAAGATCATAATCACCAAGTGGAAATTTTTCCTTGGTGACCTTGGTGCCGTACTTTATTTCGAGCCCTTTCATGAGGTCGTGCTCCCACCTGTTTTTGTCATAGGTAACCAGTCCTCTAAGATCTAAATGCTCGACTTTGTCATTTGGCAGGTCCATGCGAAGTCGCCTGCCAACGTGCAGGACATAGTCGTCGAAATTAAGGCCTGCCTTCTCAGAGAACCTGTCCAGCATGTGCCTTGAAGCGCCCCAAGCGCAAACAGGCCAATGATCCTGTGGCTTGGATGCCTCGAAAAGATTGACATCATGACCCTCTGCCTTCAGAATGCTGCCAAGGTAACTGCCGGCAACGCCTGCCCCGGCTATGGCAAACCTCAATACAAAAGAGGGAACCAGTTTTACTTATAATCCTTGTTGCCCTCATAGCGCTCGGTCACACGGTAACGTACGTACTTGTCATCAGGCGAGTACTTGGGAGGATGTGGGTCAGATGTATCCCTGCCACATCGAGGACACTTTTGCTTGAGCGTGTATGCAGCGCAGGTATTGCACTTTCGTATAAGGTGCTTCATGTCTTAACCTTGGTGTGTCTTTTTAGACTCTTCACGTATAAAGTTAAACATTCCGTGCTGCTTGTCCATGGCAGAACGAACTTTTTCTATGGCATGATTCATTGACTTTTCTGCGACCTTAAAATTCTCTGCAGTAACCACGATCCTGTAACGTGGCGCACCAATATAGGTGACCTGCGCCTTGGCGCTTCCCTTACTGCTTTCTATGCTAGCAAGTGTCATCTTTATCAGCTCGATACCGTCAGGTTTCTTGGATGATATCTCCATGACCCCTCTGACCTCAACTTGAGGTACCTGAATCTTGCTACTCTCTTCTTCAATAGCCTTCTTAACGTCGTTTGACAGGTCGAGCTTATCCAGCACGTCAGGTCCTTTACGTGCTACATCCTCAAAGGCATCATAAACATAATCGTACTTGGCGAGTATCTTTTCCTCAAGTTCTACAATCTGGCCATCAGACATCTTCAAGCGCGCCTTAATAAAATCCAAGAAGGC
Organism: uncultured Nitrososphaera sp.; assembly: GCA_964586705.1. Lineage (GTDB taxonomy): Archaea > Thermoproteota > Nitrososphaeria > Nitrososphaerales > Nitrososphaeraceae > Nitrososphaera. The sequence goes on from CAZPIL010000180.1 coordinate 2,306, forward strand.
CTGTGCCTTTTCATTCTTTTTTACTTCAATGAGCTTTGACTTGCGTTCCTCGCCTGAAACTTGTTTTAGAGAGCAGTCTACCTCACCTCGTGTCTTGTTGACACGGATTACCTTTAGAACTGCTTTTTGCTTAGGTCTGACATAGCGCTCAATGTTGCGTATCCAGCCGGTCGCTATCTCTGATATATGGAGGAAGCCAGTCATGCTATTGTACTCATCTAACACAACGTACGCGCCATGGCCCGTTACCTCCCTGACTGTGGCGATTACTATTTCCCCTTCTTCAGGAAGGCGCTGGAGTTCGGCAGACATGGATAAAATAGGGCCGCGAGCACACCATACTTTAAGGTTGCCCTAAAAATCGATGCCCTTTTTTGCCTTTATGCCTGATTGGTATGGATGTTTTATCTCCCGCATTTCCGTGACGAGATCCGCAGCCTGCACCACGCTCTCTAGCGCATAATTTCCGGTAAGGACAAGCGTAGTCCTTTGCGGTCTTGTCTTGATCAGATCCAAGACATCCTGTTCTGACAGAAGGTTTAGCTTTACAGCGTAGTTTATTTCATCCAATATCAACACGTCATAGGTGCCAGCAACGAGTTTTTCCCGGGCTATGGCAAGCGCCTGCTTTGCGGCCTTTTGATGATCTTCTACAGGATGGTCATCATCTATTATTCCAACAAAGCCTTTACCTGCTGCTATCATCTCAAACTCTGGTTCAAGCCTCTTTGAACTTGTGAGCTCGCCATAGTACCATTCGCCCTTGATGAACTGAATCATGGCCACCCTGTATCCATGGCCTACTGCTCGCAGAACTATTCCAAGAGCAGCAGTGGTCTTTCCCTTTCCCTTGCCAGTATAGACTATTACAAGTCCTCTATCTGGTTGCACCGGCGATCCTATTCTATGTGAGAATAAAAAGCAATCTACCAGAAGCCTAGCTAAATCATCAAGAATCCTAATACACACGACTTTAAAGCCAAAAACATCTTTCGCCCATCAAATAATGCTGGAGAAAATCGACCCGGAGGTTGCAGAAATGCTGATGCCGGATGAAGAGATAATACTTGTCGCTTCACAGTCAAAAGTTGCGCCAGGTGGGACTCTTTCGGCCCCAAACAAGGTGTACATTACTAACAACAGAGTCCTATTCAAAGACCCCAAGTGGTTCGGCCTCAAGGCCAACATCACCGACATAGGTTACGAAGACATTTCTACAGTAATACTCAAAAGAGGCATCTTTACGACAGAAATCTACCTGAAGCCGAGATTTTCTCCCCAGAAGATTCAGCTTCCTGCAGTAGACAAAAAGGTTGCACTACAGGTGAGCATGCTCATTCAAAAGGGCATGAAAGGCGAACTATTTAGTCGCCG
>CAZPIL010000181.1:0-3672 GCA_964586705.1 uncultured Nitrososphaera sp.
TCGAATGTGCCATCTGCAAAGATCAGTTCAGGATTTTCCTGAGTGCCACCGAATTCGCCAGTAGCTCCTTCTGTCGGAGTTCCCGCTGTCACTGTGTGTATCGTTGAGTCATTGTTGGTCCAGACTACGGTATCACCTACCTGCGCTTCAATTGGGTTAGGCGCGTAGGCGTCGTCAGATAAGAACTGCGCGCCATCGACTATCTCAGCATCGATTGTTGCTGCAAATGCCGCCTGGGTTGGCGGTGTCAAGACCGCTACCAGCACAGCCGTTAGACTCGCAGCAAGAGCCATACTCGACTTCATTATTTTAAGGGCTCACTCAGTGACATTAAACTGTTTTGGATGCTCAAGGTAGGTTTTTTACAGTGAGTAAAGATCTGTAACTGTTGCGTATAGTCTCCTTCCTACCCAGCGCAACTGAGACCCTCTACGAGCTTGGAGCGGCGGAAGAGATAGTTGGCGTTACGCACGAGTGCAAATACCCGACGGCAGCAAGGCGCAAGTTGCGGGTCATACGCCCGTCTTTTGACCCAAGTAGCATGACAGGCGGAGAGATAGACAAAAAGATTGCACAGCTAGTCCGCACGGGCAGCAACATATACATCGTAGATGACGAAGCCTTAATGAAGGCAAGACCCGACCTGATAGTCGCGCAGGGAATCTGCGAAGTGTGTTCTCCGTTTACAAATGAGATAGGCAGGGCAGTCAAGATACTTGGCGGAGCGCCTGAAATTCTTGTGCTTGATCCGCATGACTTGGACGACGTTCTAGTATCGATAATGGATGTTGCAGAAAAGACAGGCAGAACAAAAGAAGGTAGGAAGCTGGTCTCATCTCTGCAAAAGCGCATAGACGCGGTCAGGTCCATGAAGATAAAGCAAAGGCCCAAGGTGGCCTGTATAGAGTGGGTAGACCCTTTTTTCACAGCAGGTCACTGGGTGCCGCAGATGGTAGAGTATGCGGGTGGTATAAACGGCATGAGTATTGCTGGTGAGCAGTCACGCAGAATGAGCATCAATGAAGTAAAACAATTTGATCCAGACATCATCATCATGATGCCCTGTGGCTACACCATAAAGCGTACCGAGAAGGAGATGAAAGCACTGAAAAACAGCGAGGAATGGAACTCACTTCGTGCTGTAAAAGAGCGGCGAGTCTATGTTGTTGAGGCTGGCTCGTATTTTAGCAAGCCGGGTCCAAGAACAACCATAGGTCTTGAAATACTTGCAAAAATAATTCAACCTCAAGCCTCAAAGAAAATAAGAGTGCCCAAGGGCACTTTTAAAAAAGTCTACTGAGTAAGAGAGACTTCGATGTAGACGTCGTCGGGAATTTTCAGGCGCATTAGCTGACGTATAGCTCTGTCGTCAGCACCCACGTCGATTACCCGGCGGTGTATGCGGAGCTCATACTTGTCGTAGGTGTTAGTACCCTGGCCGCATGGCGACTTTCTTGTGACGACTTTCATCCTCTTTGTCGGAAGAGGGTGAGGGCCGCGGATCTTTAGTCCGCCCTTTTCACCGATCCCCTTTATCTCGGTGCACACACCCTCAAGTGTAGAGAGATTAGTGCTTGTGAGTTTTATTCTTGCTGCCTGTGGCATTTATGTCACTTACTTGCTTTTGCTCGGATCGTATTTCTCTGTGATATTGAGGACTACGCCTGCAGCGATGGTTGTTCCCATGTCGCGGAGAGCAAACCTGCCTATCTCAGGAAAGTCCTTGAACGTCTCTATTGGAAGTGGCCTCACTGGCTTTATCCTAACAATTGCCGCATCGCCTGTCTTTAGAAACTTGGGACTCTCTTCAGTAGTTGCACCAGTCCTCGGATCCAGCTTTGATACGAATTGCGAGATTGTGGCTGCCACCTGTGAGGTATGCGCATGCAGGACAGGTGTGTATCCGGGAGCAATTGCAGTTGGGTGGTGTATGACTATGATACGTGCCTCGAATTCCTTGGCCACGGAAGGTGGATTGTCTACAGGGCCTATCACGTCGCCTCTCTTTATCGCCTTCTTGTCTACACCCCGGAGGTTGAATCCGATGTTGTCACCAGATTCTGCAGACTCCATCTGGGTATGGTGAGTTTCAATAGACTTGATTTCTCCGACAGCGCCTGAGGGCATGACGATTACCTTGTCGTTTGGCTTCATCTGACCGGTCTCGATCCTACCAACAGGTACAGTCCCGACACCAGTAATCGAGTAAACATCCTGAATAGGAAGTCTCAATGGCTTTCCTATGGGCTTCTCGGGAGCTTCAAACGCATCGAGCGATTCTGCAAGGGTCGGCCCCTTGTACCATGGCATATTCTCAGACTTTTTGATCAAGTTGTCGCCCTTCCAGCCAGAGACAGGCACAAAGTTGATCTTGGATGTGTTAAAGCCTACAGACTTGAGCATCTTTTCTATCTGTTCTTTTACCTCCTTGTAGCGCGCTTCTTGGTAGCCGACGTCATCCATCTTGTTAAGCGCAACGACTATTTGGCTTACGCCAAGCGTCTTGGCAAGGAAAGCGTGTTCCCTGCCTTGCCCTCCGGGCTCGATTGCGGCCTCAGTTTCACCAGGCCTGACTGAAATAACCAGAATGGCTGAATCAGCCTCTGAAGCGCCCGTGATCATATTCTTGATAAAGTCTTTATGACCAGGAGCGTCTATTAGTGTGAAGAAGAACTTGCTAGTCTCGAACTTTTGGAATGCGAGGTCTATGGTGATACCCCTATCCCTCTCGTCTTTAATGCTATCCATAACCCAGGCGTACTTGAACGTGTCGCCCTTGCCTGTTGCTTCAGACTCTTTAGCATAGGCGTCAATAGTCCTTTGGTCAATTGCACCAAGATCGACAAGTAGGTGACCTACGGTAGTAGATTTACCATTATCGACATGGCCTACAACCACAATGTTCATGTGTGGCTTTTTGCTTGCGCTCATAGGGCATGAACGCTTCATGGGCTGTATTTGTATTTCGCCCCGAAACGTTGCGAGATCTTTATTCTCTCACCGGCGGGTTTTTTGCTGACTGAAAAAAATGCAGGAGTAAAGTATCGGAAGAGTTTTAAACCAAAGATAGCGACTTTTGCACATGCGAGTTACAATCAGTGCCATAAAGGCCGATATTGGCGGAATAGGCGGCCACACGCGGCCAAGTGACGAGCTGATCCAAGCCGTCAAAGACTTTGTTGTAAGGAATGCCAAGGATATGCTAATAGATCATTACGTCGGCTATGCAGGCGACGATATACACATCATAATGACCCACACGCGTGGCATAGATGATGAAAAGATCCACAAGCTTGCATGGGATGCGTTTACTGCAGGCACCCAGGTGGCCAAAGAGCAGGGACTGTACGGCGCAGGCCAAGATCTGCTGAAAGACTCGTTTTCTGGCAATGTCAAGGGCATGGGGCCGGGTGTGGCAGAGATAGAGATGGAAGAGCGCCCCAGCGAAGTGTACTGTATTTTTGCAGCAGACAAGACCGAGCCGGGCGCATTCAACTTTCCGCTGTGGCGCATGTTTGTTGACGCAAGGAGCAACTCGGGGCTCTTGATTAATGAAAGTCTCGCAGAAGGAGTCGTTTTCAGGATCCTTGACGTGATGTCCGGCAAGGTTGCTGATCTAAAGATGTGGCAAGACAAAGCAGAACTTGAAGCTGCGTTGATGTATCCGGGCAG
>CAZPIL010000182.1:0-3643 GCA_964586705.1 uncultured Nitrososphaera sp.
ACGGGCCGCACCACTGGTTACCTGAAATGTTGTTGTTCTTTACCACGCCTTGCGCTCCAAAGCCTAGCTGTACTGAATTTGCTGCAAGGTTCGCTTGAGTTGCAGATGCGCCTATCTCATTGTTGCGTATTACCACCGATACGTCTCCATTTGCGACAATTCCAGTTTTCTGGTAGTCTGTAATTACATTGTTTCTTATCTCTACGCTCTTTGTGTCAGGGTGCGTGCCGTCAAATGGCGCATTTCTGACTTCTATGGCGTTTCCTTCCTGACACCCGCTGGCTCCCTGGTTGATATTCATTACAGTGTTGCCCTTTATCGTGCCACTGGCTCCTTCAAACATTATTCCTCGCAGCCGATCGTCCCCTGCATCACAGACGTTTGATAGACTGTTATTGTTAGTAGTGACTGTCAGGTTTTTCACATGCGCAGTTTCTCCACCATTCATGACAACTGCTCCTGTGAAATGACCTCCTGCAGGATCTACTGCAGTGATAGTATTACCAGCTCCGTTTAGTGTAAAGCCATCTGGGATCAATATTGTTTCGTCAGTCGTGCAGCTGCTGTCCAGAGTCATCGTTGTCCCCACTACTGTGAACGTGCAGTCTGTTAGCGCGTAGCTTGGTTGTATTGTTAGAGGTGTCATCAAGGCACCGGATGCCAAGATTAGTCCCGATAACAACAGCATAGTCGTAAACTTCATCAGTCGTCTACTACCTCGATCATACTATATATGCAGATCTGGGTCAGGAACTGATGGCAGCGACCTCAAGAAAAAGCCAAACTTACATGCAAGCAGCACCATGCCAGCTTTCGACTGAATCAGGTATTGTCACCAAAAATGATGGCAGATACACTCTGACAACATTTGGAAGAATAGCCTACAATGCTCAGAAAAAGGTGAATGAAGCAGTTGTAAACTTTTGAAAGCTCTAATATTCTAAAAAAGAGGAATGGGGCCGCAATAAATGGCGGCCTTGAGTGAGTCGCTACTTGTCCAGTGTTGCTACCAAGTCTCCAAAGTATGGCGAGATGTGTAACCATCTGCCATTGCCATCGTTGCCATTTGTGATGTACATCAGTCCCATGTGCTCGCTAACATCGTTGACCCAGTTCTTGTCAAGCCAGCTCACGTCATATCTGACAACAGAAAAGTTCCGCTTGTCATAGTCTTCGTGCCAGCCTGTATATCCGCCTTTTACCCAAGAAGAGCCTATGATGTTTGGATCAGTCGAAGAAATGTAGCCCTTGCCCTCTGAAGTCTTGATGACGTCAATCGTTCCTATGTAGCTTGGTGGAACGTCAGTTCCGGGGTTGCTTCCTGTAAGCTTCATTCCAAGGGACTTGGCGTACGAAGTAAGGTCTCTGTATCTGCTTTCATGGCCTGCCTTGTTTGTCATCTGGTCAAAGTACACGCCGTCTGCATCGTACCAGTTCCTGTACTTGCTAATCGAGTCTTTCATGTATGTCATAGTCCTTGTGCCAGGCTTCATGGTATCAGCATATCCATCCGGGATGTATCCTATTGCAAGTACGCCCGCATTCTTGAGCTTGTCAACCCAGTATGCGATGTTGCTGTCCTTTGAGGAGCCGGGTCCACTTGACGGGTTGAATATTGCCACTATTGGAACTGACGGGTGCTCTTTCTTTTCGTCAATTACCTTCTGCCAGTGTGCAGAGCCCGTGCTTCCAGGGTACATGTATAGTGCAACCATGACGCCGGTCTTTGGGATGAGTGAAGACTTGCTGCTAGTGGTGGTGGAAGTTATACTTGTAGATGTCGACGTTGATGTCGTTCCTTTGTTATAGTAAGCGACCGCAGTGATATCGCCTGACAGATTCACAGTCCTCGGGTTGCCTGTGCTGTCATTGCCCCACTTGGAAAACGTCAGGTCTTTGTAATTATGTACTTCAACGGTATACGTCTTGTCCGTGGTGCCCGCATAGGTAAGGGGAGTAAATCCAGACTTGACTGTCGTGCTGCCAGACTTGATTACGGTGTACATTGATAGCACATCGCCGCTCGTAGTGTAGGCACGAACAGTGAGGGTATTGGCTGCATATGCGTGTTGTGTTGTTAGAGCTGGAGCCAGCATCATGCCTGTCACAAGGATAGCAAGTGCCAGATAGCCCAGTTTCTTTCTTGAGGATTCATTGATGATATTCTTCAAATTGCCAAACTCCAGTTTTCCTTATCCATAATAGCCCTTGTGCGATTTGTCTGTTGAAGCTGGTTCACCGGCATTGCCAGAGAAAATAGGCATATTACTTTCTGCCACAGGCCAATTGATTGCGGAGGCGCTACCTTTCTCTACTACTACCACTTGCCTGGACAACAATATCAGGTGGCCCACGGGTTAGATCGACCGTTAAACCGGCCCTCAATTTTCTCCATTTTGCATCTTAAATAGCATCTTCATGCTCCATGCAAGGGCTAGCCGATTTCTGCATGAAGCGGTCGCCAAAGTAGAACGTCAATCATTCCACAAGGCTTTACGTTATAGTGGTTTTTCTGACCCTTGTGCTTGTGTCTGCGTCTGTGTCTGATTGGCAAGAATCTTGTCTATCTCGTGCAATGCCAGCTTGTCCCTACCAATTACGTCGAACTTTTGTAGTATACTTTCGAAAAGGTCCTCTTCTTCGACTTGTTCGTTTACGAACCATTCTAGAAAATTATCCGTCCTGTGGTCATTTTCCCCTTGCGCAGTCTGGATTATGTTGTCTATCGACTTGGTGACATTTTTCTCGTTTTCCAGAGATGACTTGAATATTTGCTCAAGGGACTGCATGTCCTGAGGAGGAGCTTCAACCTGCGGTATGACTACATGCACTCGCAGGTCATTTAGGTACTGGACAATTCTGAGCATGTGCTGCCTTTCTTCTTCTGATTGGTTTTTGAAGAAAGACGCCGCCCCGTCGTACCCGTTTACCTTGCACCAGGAGCCCACTGATAGATAGTAATTGGATGCATTGGCTTCAAGTGCTATCTGTTCGTGCAACAGTTTGGATACCTTTTCTGAAATTCTCACGCCCATATTCTGTAACTCCTGTTAATAACAAAAGCGGCGCAACGCTGAGCACAAAATTGGTGGAGAGTATTTTTGCTGATCGACTATGAACTCTCATGATTAGAACCCTAAATTTTTCAAGGTATAATCCCTCTAGGCTCGTGAACTTTTGTATATGGTTTTGCTCGGCCGACTGTCAGTGTAACAGTTAGTTATGTGTGTGAGAAGGTGTATGTACATTCTTAAATCTTTTAGCATCACCTTATCTTCTGCAGACACACATATGAGAATCAAGAACCAGATTTTTTGTTTCGCATAGCAGCAGAGATAATGCAAAAGTTCAAAGAATTTTGGCAAGCTTCAATGGCACACATGTAAAGCCGCTTACATTTGAAAGTGAAGTTTGGCAAGAAAATAATGAGCCAATGGCTTTATGGGTAAAAAGAGAAATTTTACGTTCCAAAGCACTGTTTGTCATCCTTACGAGAAATCTTGTCTCAAAGCGCCATACTCAAAATTGGGTGGCCTTTGAAATTGGTATTGCTGCTGGTAGCAGACGCGAAATACCAATTTATGTAATTACAGCCGACAAAGTAAATTTTCCGGTGCCATTTCTAAATCATTATTTTTCTTAT
>CAZPIL010000183.1:0-3613 GCA_964586705.1 uncultured Nitrososphaera sp.
TGCCGGAAGGCATGGAGCTCAAGCAATACGCAAAGGAGCCTATAGCATTTGGTATACACGCAATAGTGGCTGACTTTATGCTCGACGATTCGGAAGGTCAGATGGACAAACTCGAAGATGCAATAAAAGCCGTTAACGGCGTAGGCGAGATTCAAGTGATGAACATCAGTCGCTCTTCTGTAAAGATGAAGTAAGACTAATGCACATTATTTGGAGGCTGGTGCAGGGTGAAAAAAGCCAAGGCAGGTAGCGACGAGTCTCCACAAGTAGAACTGCGCGTCGCAGAAGCCAAACACCGTGACGTAGGCAAGCGCAGAGCGCGTCTTGACCTTCGCTACATGGAACAGATGGGTCTGCAGCCTGGCGAAATAATTGAAATTGTAGGCAAGAGGCAGACCGCAGTTACTGCATGGCCTGCTGACGACGAGGAACAGGAAATAGATGTAATCCGGATAGATGGTCAAACGAGAAAGAACGCCGGCGTCGGACTAAACGATCTTCTGGTAGTTAGACGAGCAGAGAGCAAGCCTGCGAAGAGTATAACACTAAGTCCTATCGGCGAAAGCAACATGACTGTGGATAAAGAGTTTTGCGAGTTTGTCAAGAGTCGACTAAAAGGATTTCCTGTAAGTGAGGGCGACGAGATCTCTGTTATCATCCTTGGAAACCAGATGGATTTCAAAGTGGAAAAGCTTTCACCAAAGGCAATAGTACGCATAGAGCGCCCAACAAAGCTTGCCATAATAGCCGAAGCTTCCAGTGATCGAAAGCCTCGGGTAACATACGAAGAAATCGGCGGCATGAAGGAACAGATACGCCGCCTGCGTGAGATAGTGGAGCTTCCAATGCGTCATCCTGAAGTTTTTGCTAGACTTGGCATTGAGCCACATTCTGGAATACTAATGTACGGCCCACCGGGCACTGGCAAGACTCTGATAGCAAAGGCACTTGCGTCGGAATCTGAAGCTAACTTTTTCATAATAAATGGGCCCGAGATAATGAACAAATACTATGGCGAGACTGAGGCAAGGCTCCGGGATATTTTCAAGGAAGCAAAAGAGTCATCACCATCAATAATATTCATTGACGAGATAGATGCAATTGCACCTAAGAGAGAAGAGGCATTTGGAGATGTTGAAAAACGTGTAGTCGCGCAGCTCTTGGCGCTTATGGATGGTATGCAGGAGAGAGGCCAAGTAATCGTACTTGGTGCCACAAACCGTCCGGAAAGCTTGGATCCAGCGCTTCGGCGGCCTGGTAGATTTGACAGGGAGATAGAAGTAGGAGTTCCAAATGCAGAAGGTCGACTCGAGATACTGCAGATACACACACGCGGAATGCCTCTTGCAGATGACATTAACCTTGCAGAACTTGCTGGAGAGCTCCATGGTTATACCGGTGCAGACATCAAGGCCCTTTGCCGCGAAGCGGCAATGAGGGCTCTCAGACGTTACCTGCCCGAGATAGACCTTGAGGGCGACAAAATATCGCCTGAGACGCTTGAGTCGATGGTCATAACTGCAAAAGATTTTCGCGACGGCATTAAGGAAATAGTTCCGACGGCCATGCGCGAGTTCTATGTGGAAGTAGCGAAGGTGAGGTGGAATGAAGTGGGTGGTCTAAGTGAAGCAAAGCGTATACTGCATGATAACCTCATAGCTGCAGTAAAAGAGCCAGAAAGTTTTGCAAAGATGGGAATAAAGCCACCCAAGGGTGCTCTGTTGTACGGTCCATCCGGCACTGGCAAGACTCTGATAGCAAAGGCACTTGCGACTGAAAGTAGCGCCAACATCATCATAGTCAGAGGTCCTGAAGTACTGTCAAAGTGGGTTGGAGAATCTGAAAAAGCCATCCGCGAGATCTTTAGAAAAGCCAAGACATCTTCACCATGCATAGTGGTATTTGACGAGCTTGACTCGCTTGCACGTCCGAGGGGACAGGGCGATGACTCATCAGGAAATGAGCGGGTGGTGAGTCAGATACTGACTGAAATGGATGACGCGGCAAGCTCTGGTGTAATAGTTATTGGCATAACCAACAGGCCAGATCTTATTGACGCATCACTCTTGAGGCCGGGCCGGCTCGACCTTATCATTTACGTAGGTCAGCCCGATGATAAGGATAGATTGGAGATACTGAGGATAATAACACAGCCCATGCCTCTTGCCAATGATGTAGACCTACCGTCTATAGCACAGGCCGCAAAGAACTTTAGCGGGGCAGACTTGCTGGCACTATGCAGAGAAGCTGCTGTGAGTGCCATGCAGAGTAAGGCTGAGGTTGTTTCAGAGCAACATTTTGCCCAAGCGCTTAAGGTAGCAAGACCGTCTATAACAAAGGAAGTTGAGGATTGGTACGAGGCCATGAAAAAGAACTTAACGTACGCGATGCCCAAGCCTCCCGACAAGTCCTTTTATGGCTAATTATAACTCCCCGATAGAGAAAAATAGTCAGATTTTAGCAGTTCTCCTTTCCCTCTAGATGATGTTCAATTCCTAGGGTAGGTATTCTATGAAGCATAGAATACAGCAATTTGGCAATTTGAAAACTGTCTTCCAAGACGAACCTCCAAGAACACCAACCCCTTGCTATACCATATGGCAATTCGCGCTTGTAGCCGTACTAGAGGTACTTTCCTGAAGGCTTCTAGGACTTTTGGTGGAAGCACTGTTAATCATATTAGAAATCGATTAATCCTTCTGACGTATACCCTGACCTGCAGCGACAACAACCCAACTGGGTCAGGCTAGGACCGGTCTGCCTTTTACCGGTCACTCTTGATCCTTTCTAGGACTGTAAGAATCAACTCAAGTCTTTAATTTTATGAACGCGACGGATACTGTTGTGGGGAACCTACTTCACAAATCCACAAGGGCTAGGGGTGGTATTTGGGAACCCACTACAGCCACCCTCGGCCCTTTATGTCAGAGTCAGTTTTAGGTGTGGAGAACCTAATCTCTTTCTGAAGAGATTCCGGATTGGCTAATATGCCAGTCGCTTTGCTTACCGGCAATTATTAAGGGCCAGAACAAGGATAGCAACTATACATCTGGAAGATAAAGACGGAAGACATTCAAAAGCTCGCCAAACAGGACGGGATAAGTACAAATACTTTGGTAAACCAAATCCTAAAATCTTATCTGGAATGGAAGCACATAGCGCCAAAGGTGGGGCTTATTACAATACAAAAGAGAATCATCAAAGACATCCTTGACTACTATGCCTGAAAGTCTGTGGTTAATGAGCTCAAGGTGAAAGAAAGGAATGCCATAGAATAGGAGCGTATCACCTGCGAAGGCAAGATCACTATCAGAGTCAAGAAGGCAGACAAGCTGGAATGAGACATTGTTTTCTAACTAAATCCAACCGCTTAAAGGTCGGCAAGTCAAACTAATGGTAGAAGAGGCTATATCATGAGAAATTGCACACAATGTGGAGACCCTATTTCAGAAGAGTCATTCAGCTTCGAGCAAAGGCTGATTGATGACCATAACTTTTGCCGCAAGTGCTTTGATGAAATAATGCTTGATGTAGACCTATCATACTTGGATAACCCGCGCTTCTTGGCTCATGCAACCTGATCTGATTTTACCTATCTCCATCAAGCCTGCTT
>CAZPIL010000184.1:0-3607 GCA_964586705.1 uncultured Nitrososphaera sp.
ATCGGCGGGTTGCCAGACCACGGCGTAAAACTCCAAGGCAAAGGTGGTCAAGCTAGCAGCGACAACAACAACAAACGTAGCTGTAAAGCCTCGCAAGGGGCTAGCAGTAGCATGCGGCTGGCACACCGCATCTGTTCGCGCGTGCGAAACAGGAACCTCTAGCCGTTTACGGCAGAGATGATGTCAGATGTATTCTGGGCATGAAAATACCTACCTACCTACCTACCATCAGATGACAAAAAGCCGTTTATTCCATTTTCGACAAATGTTTGGTGCTTGCAGTCTGATCATGATGACGGTTCAACGCGGATCAAGCGTATGCGGCTGGTCCTTGTACTGACTTCGGGGTTCATGGCAGTAGAGTTTACTGCTGGTATCATTGCAGAAAGTGTCGCTCTCATAGCCGATGCGGGGCATATGCTTGTAGACGCCGGGGCTCTCTCCTTGGCCCTCTTTGCCATGGTCTATGCTCGCAGGCCGCCTACGCCAAAGAGAACATATGGCTTTTACCGCGCAGAAATCCTGGCGTCTCTTACTAATGCAATGGTGCTTGCAGTTCTTTCCTTCTATGTGCTCTATCAGGCGTATCTGAGAATCCTCGAACCAAGTACTCCTGACAGCACGATAATGATGGTAGTAGCTACAGCAGGTCTGGCAGTAAATGTCATTGGGTTAAAGTTGCTTGGTCACAGTCATGAATCCGGGCGGATGAAACAATCAAAGAGCCTCAACATCGAAGCGGCGCGGCTGGAGGTTCTTAGCGATGCCCTTGGCTCGGTAGCCGTAATAGCTGCCGGCGTAATCATAACTTTCACAGGGCTTGCAATAGCCGACCCTATAGTCAGCATAATACTTGCCGGATTCATTATTTTCCGGACACGCTCTCTGATAAGAAAGGCAATCCATGTACTCATGGAGGGTGTTCCGCATGACATTGACTACGGCGAAGTCAAGGCATCCGTGATGGCTGTCAAAGGCGTCACCGGAGTGTTTGACCTTCACATTTGGACTTTGACACCGGGTATGAACGCACTCTCTGCTCATGTTGTAGTCATTGACCAGACAAGATCTCAGGAAATACTAAAAGAAATAACCGCGCTCTTGGAAGGAACCTATGGTATCAGACATGCAACAATTCAGATAGAAAGCTATCACCCAGACTCGGAAAGAGATTTCTAGCCTATATGGGCGCATGTATTTACACAATTTTTACTTGACTTGATTTGCGCAGGTGTGAAAGAGAGAATTCAGATCAGGTTTTTGCAATATGTGGAAGGGATGGGCCAAAAAAGAACTTGAAATCCATTCGACCGATTTTTATATTCGAAAGTTGATCAGATGATCATTGGCTAAAAGAGCCGAGAGGAGGTTGAAGTCTATTTCAGTCCTGGTCCCACTGGAAAGAGTGCAGTCCAGTCTATCTGAAATAGGTTTTCTCATGCAGGATACTGCAACAGTCGTAGCCGACGGAAAATTCTGGCAAAAGATTCTCTATGTCCGGGGTGACGAGACAATAAGCGTATCGGAGGAAATTGGTGACGTGTACCCAAAAGATCCAATCATCACCATCTGTGGTTCAAACAAGACCATATCGCATGTTGTAAAGGGGGTGGGAGGTTAAGATGCCGCTATACGAATGCAACGAGCATCAATTTGTTGAAAACGTCCGCCGCCTGCTGGAAGCAGGGGACAAGTTCATCGTGAACCGCCGTACAAGCATGCACGATGACGCCAAGTACGGGCCTGCGACTCTGCCTGATGAAGAGTTCAAAAGATATGATTCGCTTGTCACGCGAAAGGTGCTCAACTCGACCGTCAGCACGAAAATCCCCTTCATCGACGCGTTTCACAACAGCCGGTTCTACGACTCTGAAGAAACGGTGCACTCGACAACAGCCCTTATGTTTCCGCGCATGTCGATACCGTACTTTCGAGTAGAGTACTCTGTGAATGTCTGGGGCGGAACCTACTTTTTCGCCTTTGACGCGCTTTTCGACCCCGAGATAACGATAGAGAGGAGAAGCGGCAGAAGGCTCGGCAAGGGGGCGCTGGTTCATGTATTACGCTACAGCCCGCCAAGCGGGCGCGTGCTTGAGATAAACATGCCCAAAGGAGTCGTCGTTCTTGACGTCAAGCACATGGTCCGCGTAATAGATCATTCATCCAACTTTTGATAGCCAGCTGAAAAAGGGCTCTAGCGGGCTTGCAAATGGGATCTCGTTGCCGCTTTTTGCATTGTAGCCTAGAAGAACCATGCGCCCTTCGAGCTTTTTCTGCAGAGATGCAGGTACCTGGGACTTTCTGAGCGGCCCAAAGATCTCGAAATATATGCCCTGTCTAAAGTGGGCTACATGCTGTGCAAAGCAGTCCAGCAGTATTGTAGGATCGCCTGCGATGCGCCTGTTCATTTCTTCTTGGTTCATCCCTCGAGTATCCACAGCAATCTGTAGCATTCTCTTGGTATAGTTCTCGCGTGTAAATGCCGGGTCAAGCCTGCTTGGATTAGAGGTATACATCCTGACTTCCTTTGCCGCCTGGTCCACTGTTCGCTTTGCAAGGTCTTTTGCCTCGTCTATCTCTGAAGCTTCGTGCACGCCAAACTCTTTGCCGAATATGAAAAACGCGCCTATCGTCTCCTCCTTTTGTAGGTAAGGAAAATTTGCGTCGCCGGCCAGAAACCTTGTTATCCTCTTCTGAATGTCTGAAGGCAAGAACATACCCATGTACGAGTCCAGTGCCACCGGCACAGCTGTCTAGAGCATACGCTGGCATTTATTTTTTGAAAAAGAAAGAAAAAGGAAAGAGGAAAAAAGCGCGCTAGTGCGCGTGAGGTGGTGGCGCGCTACCCTTTGAGAGGTTCTCGTTAAAGGTACCTGCCGCCTTTTCGTGGAATTCTAGGTTAGACTGGTCCACCTTGACTGCCTGTGGAGGGCACACTGAAACGCATGCCATGCACCAGATGCAGTCGTGCTCCCTTATGGGATCTGCCTTGTCAGTGTAATCCTTGCGCTCTTCCTTGACAGAGCTGCCGGTACCTGCGAATTCCATGTTTATGGCTTCCTTTGCCGGCACATCGTGCTCGGTCCTGTACCACTGGTATACTTGAACTGGACAGGCCTCGATGCATGCACCGTCAGCTACGCACGAGTCCCAGTCGATTGCGACCATAGTGCCGCTTACGCCTAGCGGGACAATCTCCTCGCCACGCGCTTCGTGGGCTTGCTTTACCTCTTCATTCTCTGCGGCCTCTGCTGCCTTGCCCGGGCCCCAGACGAAATGAAAGTACTCGCCATCGGAGTGCTTTATCTTGCCTATTACCTGATGATTCCTCGGAAAGTCTGGATCGATTGGCATTTTGACTCTTCCCTACTGGGTCCCAGATATTATATAAACTGTTTGCGAATGAAAAACCGATTTTCACTTTTCAAAAAGTACGTCTAGCATCCGCTCGTCAAGTTTTGCCTTTGCCAGCCTCATGTTAGCCGTCGCAACCGGCAGCGGGACTATGTTGACAATCTGTCCTGCCGCGGTCTTGACGCTGACTGTCAGCTGGTCGCCGTAGCGCTCTATGGAAAAATCATCCTTCTCTGAAAACGGGACCTGAACG
>CAZPIL010000185.1:0-3579 GCA_964586705.1 uncultured Nitrososphaera sp.
AGACCTGCTGAAAATACGTTTACAGCAACAAGCATTGGTTCAAATGGAGCGCTCCTTGGCAGATCCGATGTCCTGACGATAGTAACCGGTTGTGCTGAAGTTACAACGTCTGTTGAAACAGTAGAGTAACCTGTACTTGAAGCGCTGATCTTGAACTTGCTTGGAGTCATAGTGGGTGTAAGCTCGGCCATTGCAAATGAGGAGCCTGCCTGCACAGTTACGCTGTCCTGAATAGAGCCTGCACTTGTTGAGGATATGGACAGGTTGACTTTGGTGTCTGTCTTGGCCGGAACAGGGTTACCGGCGGCATTTTGCAGCTGGACAAACACTGATTCGTACGTACGGCTGTCTGCAAGCAATTCCGGAGCGGTACTGACGGCAAGCTTGTAAGATGAAGAGTCACCTGTGCTTCCAACAGTCTTGAACTGTATGGAACTTGCGGCTAGACCTTCAGCTGAAGCAGTTATCGTCGTAGTGCCAGTTCTAGTTGTAGGGTAGACTTCAATCAAGGCATAGCTCTGTCCTGCTGGAATGAATTCGCTTTTCTCAACTGTCGCCACCTCCTGGTTGGAGGATGAAAGAGAGATGAGCACATCCTTCAGAGCAAACGTTGGATTTCCATCACCGTCAACGAGTCCAACTATCGCCGAAGCTTTGGCGTTATTGTCCGCAAGAACCACATTATGCAGCTGTGCCAGGCCTAATGCTTCTGGAAGCGGCCCGTCGGATTCAAGTACGGCCGATCCTGATGAATACCCGCTGCTTGAGGCTGTTATGGTGGCACTTTCTTGGGTGGAAGATCTTGCTGAACCAACCGCAAATGTGGCTTCTGACACAAGAAATTCACTGACAAAGTTAACTTTGGAGTCAGAAGAATACAGCTGTATACCGTTATAGTAATAGTGCTTGTATTGGTAGGGTCTGTCTGCGTTATCTGTAACTTGAACAATTATGTTGGTGGTTTCTTTGCCGTCCGGTATGATTGTTGAAGGTATTGTAAAGACCTTTATCTTCTTGGAAGCTCCTGGATCGCCCCAATTTGCACTTTGAGAGTTTACATTCAACGAGCCTGATGAAAATCCCTGAGCGCTGGCGGCAAGGATAGAACTACCCGCGCTACTCTTTGAATATACCCTGTCTAGGGCATAAGAGCTTCCAGCCGGAATTGTGATTTGGCTAGGTATTTCTACAATGTTTGTGTTGGATGAGCTCAGTGTTACCGTGATGGGCCTGTTTGCCTTAACGGGAGTATCATTCGAGTCACGAATTTGCACAGTGAAGAATGAGTAGAATCCGCCTGCAGGAATGTTGGTAGCCGGCGCCATTTCCAGCACGAGCTTGTTTCCTGCTGGCCCTACTGTTCTAACCTGCGCTTCGCCGGGCATAAAGCCGTTCGCAGACGCAGTTAATGTTGCGACTCCATGCTGAAACGTAGGAGTAAAGTTGACCAAGGCGCCTGAACTTCCAGCAGGGATCCTGACAAATGTGGGAAGAGTACCAATTCTTGGATCGCTAGAAGAAAGATAAACAGTCAATTCCTGTTTTGTTATCGCAGGTACATTTGCAGAATTAAGTAGTTGAACGTAAACTTTTCCAGGAAGACTGGGATTTGGAATAAACCTATCCGAACCCGCGCCGATGGCCAATATGCTTGGCTCTAGAGAATCCGGTCTAACTGTGTTAATTTGTGATTTGCCAAACGTCACACCTTCTGCTATTGCTGTAACTTCTACAGCTCCAGGTGTATCTGTAGTGTCAATGGTAGCCGTCACCAGAGATTCACCCTTCATAATGGTTATTCCGTCTTGCACTGTTGCTACACTATCATCGGACGTAGACAGAATTACCAGAATATCGTGGGGTGCTTGGACAGGGTCTGATCCATCTGTTTGAAGCTGGATCCAGACAGGGTACTGCCCGCTGTCTGCCGGTAGCCTTGAGCTGGCAGGGATTACACTTAGTTGGTAATCATTTTGGTCCAATGAGCTTTGAGCCTGTACGGGGGCAGCATTAAATACAATCATTGAGCCTACCAAGCTAGTAATCACGAACAGGGCTAGGAACTTGGTTGGCGCAGCATGCTTTGTGGTATGGTTACCACGCTTTCTTCCGACTATACAATTAAACAGCGATTCTCCTCTTGACGGATTTGCCTTCATTGAGCAAATAGAAACTGCAGAATAATGAAAAACACGTGGCCCAAAGTAGATGAATATAATGAGAAGATTAGCTAATAAAATACTAGAATTATGTATTGTATATCGATTATGGAGAGGAGCTATTGAAGGTGCGCATACCTTCGCTTATCCGATTAAAGCACTCATATAAGAGTATATTTAAGTACACAAGGTTTTGGAAAAGAATTTCCTGCACCTTTTTGTGTGTCATGATTGCAGTATAGCATTGGCAACGATACGAGCCCGTAGGTATTCATTTCCTTTTTCAGTAATAGCCCATTTACCATCTACTTCTTCCACCAAACCTTTTGACAAAAGAAATAGTCGATAATTCTTTAGTTGTGCGTAGCTCAGCCTAGCATTAAACATCACATGCGTTCTGAATGTAGATTCCGTACTAAGGAATTCTAGTATGCTAATAACAATATCGTCCCTTGTTCTATTGGTCATGGTCCTTTTTTATTTCTAGGATATGAAAGAAATACGTCCACATTGGTATAATATTTCGATATAACTTGTCAATCGTTTCAAGCGACAGCAAACGAGGTATATTATATCTATATTAAAACAAGAAAAAGCTATCGGGACAACTAAGAACTTAACAGTTTGTTGTAGGTAATTGTCACTGTTTCACTTCGAATCATCCGTACGCACTATTGCGAAACAAATGTGGCTTTTTTACAAGCTTATTACATCGATTCAATTACGGGGGAACTATTTGAAAAAGGTCGTCATTGGGCAAGATAGGTGTTAGATGGCAGATAAGGATTTAAAGCTAGATTTATAGAAAACTTTAAATTGTTAACCTACATGAACTGTGCTATGAAAACTGAGACTACACATACGCAGGAGTGCTCAATTGAAGACAAAGTTGCAGATCACCTGAAGGGCAATGCAGCAGAAAAAAAACCTGTATCAAGGCGCGACGTTTTGGCAGAAATTCAGATGCTTGGAGTCAATACCGATTCTTTTGATTCCATGTCTGTTGATGCTCTTCAACAACTTCTGACCGGCATCCATGCTATAGTTCAAGCGCATTCTAGTATCAAGCGTGGAAGGCCCAAGAGTACCGGTGAATTTGCTCCAGTATTTTCACAATCGGACAAAAAGATAGTGCTTCAGCTTTTATCGTCCTTTGGCCGCGTATCTTCTCTTAGCCTTTCAAGGCAACTTGACATACCATTAAGTACGATCCAAAGGAGAAGAGTTAGACTCGAAGAAAACATTATGGATGTACATTATTCGCTCAAACTTGAAAAGCTTGGATGGAGATCAGCAACGTTATTTATTTCCGTATCAAGCGGCAATGCAGATCACATAGGAAGAGAGATCTTGGAAAATGAAGAAATGGTGTATTGGGTAAAAAGGATGGTAGGGGAAAATACAATCGATCTCGTAGTAG
>CAZPIL010000186.1:0-3574 GCA_964586705.1 uncultured Nitrososphaera sp.
ACCATGTAAATAACAACCCAGACGATGTAAACAATAATAGTTATAGAAGAATCCTCTTACGGACAGGGCTGGGGCGATAAGCACTTAAGGTTAGTAGATTATTTTTGTGTCGTGTATCGCAAGGAGGAAGAGGCTCGCAAGACAGACGTAGTAGCCTTCAGGATACCGTCTGATAAAGTAGAGTTTCTGAGGAAGGAGGCAAAGAACAGAAAAGTCAGTGTGAACGTCATGGCCAACCATATCTTGGACATGTACTTTGACTTTCATCTGGCCGCCAGCAATGCGGGGTTCGTTTATCTGCCAAGGAAGACTGTCAAGGGCATGATCAATGCGCTCAGAGAGGAGGAAATAACTATCATAGCAAAAGGCCCGGTAAGATCAGATTTTATCGACCTGACTTATCTGATGAGGGGCAGACTCACCCTTCAGTCATTTCTTAACACTATCCTAGCATGGGCCAGGGACTCAAATTTTCCATACCGTGACGACTTTGAAGGCTACAATAGAACCATAACGATACACCACAACATGGGAAGAAAGTGGTCACTACTCTTGAAAGAATCGTTAGTGGCTGCGCTAGATGAGCTTGCATCAAAAGTTACGATTGATGCACGGGAAGACGTGATGCTGGTATACCTCCAAGAATAGCCAAAACGATTGTACAGCTGATCACTAGGTTTCCCAAATTAGGGTATCTCTGAGCAAGAGTACCGCATTGTTTAATATTGTGTATCGCGACATAGAAGCATGAGCAACGAAGACCTTTCGCCTACGGGGGAAAGCATCTACCTTAATGAATATTTCAACTTTGATCCAAAGGCAAACAAGACTGAAGATAAAGTATTTGCCTGCAAGGCAATCCTTACCAATGAGGAGTTCTGGGACGCCATGCAGGACGGCCTTTATGATACCCTTAATGAAGGTTGGTCGGTTATTCTTTTCCAGATGGGCCTGAGGTACGGCACCTCTGTGGGCGAAAAAGCCAGAGGATCGATTCCAGATGTCGAGAATGCTGTGAGATTTCTAGAATCATATGGACTTATGGCCGGCTGGGGCAAGTTTAAGACTGCACAATTCACCCTTTCAGAAGGAAAGCTGACTAGCGATCTGAAAGTGACCGTTGAAGATAATTTTTTTGCAAAGACAGGTAAGAAGAAAAAATGGGAGACTCCGCGATGCTTCTTCATAGCAGGGCTCCTTGCAGGAATCGCAGAAGGTCTGCTTGGAGAAGGCCACAACTGCATTGAGACAAGGTGTATAGCCAATGGTGCGCCCGCGTGCGAGTTTCGGGTAAGTAGAAGGAATATCTAATTGGCAAGGTTACAACGGGCCTGATCTTTATGCGGTAATCAGATTTGCAATATTATAATATAGGATGCCATAGCCATAATCCTGTGCAGGTGGCAAAAAGCCATGACTTGCGGGTTCTTGCGATGATGATAGGCGCCGCGCTGTTCTTTGCCACAACACTTCTCATGTCATTCTTTGGCATAATCATGATGATAAAGGAAATGAACATCCCGGCTGATGAGGGTCCCACCTACTTTATGCTAGGGCTTATTCCACCTGCGGTGGGAACATTCGTGCTTTTTACCAAGGTACTTGGAAGGTTCCTCTAATCACGGCATAAGATCAACAGCCATACGCAGCTCCATTATCTCTTTTTCCACTGCATTCCGGTCAGAACTGTCTTGGGTATACTTTAAGAGCCTTTCACACGCGTCTATCTCTGCCATTATTACATCCTTTTTGTCAAGGCAGAGCGAATGGTACTGGTCAGTAAACGCATAGGCTATTCTTTTCGAGTCCTTGCATCCACATGTTTTTGCAACTATGATAGAACGAACCTCTGTCTCGGCAATGTTCATGTCTCACACATTGTATTCGCAAAATAAAAAGGGCACTGAACCACGTTTAGCATTACTTAACTACCCAAGCGCGCAAGTCTTTTAAGAGATGTTTTTCCGGTAACGTCTATGAAAGAGTCGTACCATTGCAGGCCGTGCGACAAAGAGTTCATTGAAGCGGACCTGGCGGCACAGCACAGGCGCAGCACCGGCCACGAAGTTATACAGCGCAAGCTGGAAAACTAGCTAAAAAATTCAGGGAGGAAGGTCAGCGAGTTTTGTCTCAGGTTTTTGTTCCGCTGTACCACCCATTTTCTTAAGCGATTTAATGGCTTCAACACACATGTCCCGGATATCATCGTAGGCAGTTACACTTAGAATCTCCTCGAGCGACGGTAGCGCCTCTGCGCCCCGTGCAGACAGCTTTGTCAGTGCATCTTTTCTTTCCTGCAGGTCTGTTGACCACTTGGCGGATTCTTTTAGCTCCCAGATCGACCTATCGGACAACGGGTCCACCAAGTTACTTATCGTATACATAGTATTTACGCAAGATGGTCTGAATGACCATGACATGCAATGCTACAAAAATAGGTTCCCGGGCTCGTTTAATACAGGCAGGATCTCACAGGATTTGCTTCAAATGGTCATTTTGCTTGGCGATGCAGCCATCTAGATACACACATCATCAATGAGACAGTCATGGCCGGACGCTGTTGTCTAGATAACAGGCACCTTTGGCCCCGACTTGGCCCTTTGCTGCCGCGTATCTGCTATAGACCCCACATAAGCAAGGCTTGCGACATGTAGCACAGGCAACTTGTCGGTCTTATGGCACAAGGACAGCCCGCGCCTCTACCTCAGAATTTTTCAGGCGTGCCAGTACCTCGTTTGCCTCTGCGAGTCTGTACGTTTCTATGACAACATCAAGAGACTTGTCCGCAGCTATCCTTACTAGATCGGCCATATCCTGCCTCGAGCCTATCACGGTTCCACGGATAGTCTTTTCGTCAAACGCGAAAAAGTTGGGTATGTCTCCCACTACTGCCACGACAACTAGTCCGCCTTTTTTGACAGACTGGACGGCAGAACCGATTGCCCGCTCAGACGGCGCAAAGACGATGGCGCTATCAAGTAACCCTTCCTGCCTTTTCAGATTCTTGATAAACTGTTCGGTTGACTCTTGAAACGTTATGACATTGTCTGCTCCAAGCTTCCTGGCAAGGTCTATGTGCTTTTTCGTCCTTGAAATCCCTATAACCCTTGATCCTTCCAGCTTGGCAAGCTGTATTGCAAAGTGACCTACTCCACCTATTCCAAAGATGCCCACAGACCTTCCCCTTGCAGGCTCGCTTGCCCTGACTGCCTTGTAAGCGGTTATACCGGGGCAGAAAAGAGGCGCGGCATGAGCGGAGTCGATGTTATCAGGTATAGGAGTGACAAACTCCTCATTTACCGATATATATTCGGCGTAACCACCCTGTACACTTTCCCCGGTTATCTCGGCTCTTTCGCACAGATGTTCCTTGCCGGCAGTGCAGTATTCGCATTTCAAACACGAGCTCGCAAGGGGTGTGATGCCAACCCTATCCCCCACCCCGACATTCCTTGCAGAATCAGCTTTTTTGACTACCCCCACAACTTCATGACCGGTCACTACCGGCAAAACTGATGGTGACCCATGGTCCTTCCAGTCGCCCTCTATCATGTGCAGGTTGGACCTGCAAACG
>CAZPIL010000187.1:0-3526 GCA_964586705.1 uncultured Nitrososphaera sp.
CGGGTATTTCATACGATGATCAGGTCTTTTTTGCTTCTTATCGTCGAATAGCTGGGCTATCTGTTCTCTTAGAGACCTTCTCAGGTCAGGAGGGCATATACTACTTGCGGCCATTATAGAGAGTGAGCCCTCAAGCATGTGGCTCAAGTGCATCTTGCCCTTGTCTTCGTGGAAGTGGGGGTTACGTGTCTCTATCTGGAATACCTCTACACCCTTTTCCACTATTCGAGGGTACTTTGATGGGAGCACCCCTCCAAACTTTTCAAATACATCGATAAATTCGTAAGGCTCTATTGAGTACCCGCTAGAATAGTGGAGGCATTCTGCAAGCGGCATAGAAAGCGCGTGTTCCCCCGAGTTACCTGTTTTGATGATGTCCGTTTCAAAGCCGGTAACACTCGACAGTAGGGAATTAAGGTTCTTATTAGTTATTTCTGAAACTCTGCCCCACTTTGAGAACTTCAATGAGTTATTCCTTACTTTTGGCTTGAAGACCCACGATATTCTGACGTTGCAGTATGGTGAAGATGCCATGCCAAAACCTGCTGCAAATATTTTTACATACTCGTTCACGGCGCCAGGAACATAGTTGTCAGCGTCAATGAAGCCGACATAATCTTTATCATACATCTTTGCAATGAGCAGGCCAAGCACCATGCCCTCTGCCTTGCCTGCCCTGACTCTGCCTGCAGAATCCAATATTGAATTGTATTTTAGTTTCTTGATAACCTCGCCAAGTCCAGAGTCGCCTTGGTGTATGATCACTATGCGCTTATCCATAAACCGCCCTAGCTGTCTAACAGTCTCAGCTTCCATTGCATATCTGTCTACTGGCGATCTCTGACTATTTGATACTATTATGACCATACACTCGTTTGGGATACCCGAAAGCACGCCTTCAAGCAGCTTTAGTCTTTCCTCTTTGACAGGTATTATTATTGCCATATCATGGAGCAGATTCGAGATCTCATCATAATCAAATTTTTTTATGGTCTGGTGTGATGCGAGGAACCCCTTGGACTTACCTGAGTCAAGCTCGTATATCCTTTGTACAGCATGAATGCTGACAGCGCCAAGCCGCTCAGTGTAACGAGGAAAGTCGAGCTTCATGCAAGTCGTTTAAATCGAAGGTATAAAACGGTTTTGCGACTAGCGCCTGAACCATGAGAAGAAGATGAACAATATGGCAATTATCTCAAACCTGCCTGCAATCATATTTATCATAAGTATGAATTTAGCCGTAATGTCTGCATCCATTGCAATTATTCCTGTTGAAAGACCAGTCAATGTAAGCGCTGATACTGCCTCAAATAACCCGTCCTCAAAAGGCGCATCTTCAAGCAGGCTGAGAGCTGTACCAGTAGTGACGGCGACGCCAATAAAAAGCCCTATAACTATGAAAGCTTGCCGGAAGGCCTTATCCATCGATTGGGGCGAAACTGAAGCATAGACATCCGTCATGTCTTTCTTGGTGAGTTTCTGATAGATGAGCAAGAATCTTCCTATCTTGATGCCACCCGCGGTGGAAAATGTCGTACCGCCTACCATCATTATTACCATCAGTGCTACTTTTGCAGCAGTTGGTGATGCCTGCACATCCATGTACTGGAACCCTGAATTAGTGGATGCACTCACTACATGGAAAGCAGAGGCAAGCGGGTCCGAGCCGGAGAGGACAAGGAACACCGGAATAATAGATACCATCATTATAGCATAGACAAGCACTTCAAGACCTAGTTTTTTCCTTCGCAGTTCTTTAACAAATATCGAATAGTGGAATGCAAAAGGCAGGGCAGATATTATCATGCCTGTGCCAATAAGAAAGAGGTGTGGAACGTTCTCGGGAGTCACTGCGGTGGAAGACGGTACAAAGCCTCCGCCTGTTACGGAATCGAAGACAAGTGCCAGCATGTGGTATGGATTTGTTCCACCGGTGACATAGAACAGGAGCGCAAGAACTATCGTATATATCGTAAAGATGAGACTTATGGTTATCAGCAGCTGCTTGAATCTGAGCATAGAGCCGGAAAGAAAGCCCCGCATTGCCTGCAGCTTTTGTTCAGGATAAAAGAGGGTCATGATGAGGTAGATAAAAGAAAGGCCGCCTGTCCACTGAGTATAGGCGCGATAGAATACAAGGCTATCCGACATCTCTTCTGGAAACGCAATCATGGTCAAGCCTGTGGTCGTAAATCCCGAAATGCTTTCAAAGAAACTGTTGACGAAAAGAGCTTCCGTGCTTATGTCAGGTCCGAAAGGGTTTGTATAGATATATGGGATGCTACCCAAAAGGCCGAGCAATACAAAGCTAAAAACTACTAGGATGGATGATTGTTTCAGGTTTAATGGGCCTCGCTCACCATATGTATTGAGGACGAAGCCTGTGGCAAATAGACTGACCACTGCAATGAAAATACCTGCTGCTGACTCCGTTTCACCGGTGAAGGCACCAAGAAGTGCAGGAAATACTAGAAGAATGCCTGCAAACTGAATAACCAGACCCATGTTTCCAAGCAGGGTTTTCAGCTGGTCACGCACTGCCGATCTGTACTTACGAAATGTTCTTTCAAGCACAGATGTCCGGATAGAGTCAGCAAGAACTTTTTGTGTGACAATGCCAATTACCTTGTCATCTTCAAGTATAGGTATGCGCTTTATCTTGTAAAAGCGCATCAGGCCCAGCACTTCGCGCGCAGTAGCCTTGGGACTTGCTGTAATGACTGGGCTTGTCATAATAGTTTTCAGGTATATCCTGTCAGAATCGCCTCCTGTCTGCACTACCTTATCCAGTATGTCACTATCAGTCACTATGCCAATGGGCGCCCCTCTGCGAGTGACAATGATAGTATCGCCGTTCCTTGCCTGCATTGTTTCTACAGCCTTGGCTACGTCAGTTTCGCCATCAATCAATACAAACTGCCTGCTGACAAAGGACGTGACAGGACGGTCCAAGGCATTCTCCATACGGAGCAGCCAAGGAGAAGATAGGACTGTTATTAACCGTTTTCGTATATTTTACATACCTGAAAATAAGTCGATTGTCGACTATCAAAAGCAAAAATATGGGAAGATGAACCCCTAGGACAGCGTGACTGGCACCCTTGATGCAATACATACATCTCTTTCTTATGTTAAAGGAAGCCTAAAGAACGCAACAGTAGTTACAGCTGCTGAAAAGCAAGAGGGCTTTGTATTTTCACTTCTGAATCCACCTGTGCCCCTTGGTGGAAACATAGTGTCCCTTGATGTTTATGTTGATAATATCCCTGTCCAAAAAAAGAACGTCTATGTCGTTACAGGTGACTCGTTTGTCAATGCCACTTTGATTTCCGAAGAACGACCACTCGCCTTCAAGCCCTTCCAGAACGCACGGTTTCTTATAGTGAATGGCAATCTAGCAAAGGGCAAGCACAAGCTTGTCATTCTGAGCAGAATGGAAGGATTTGAGCTGATAACTATTCCGTTCACATTCTCTGATAGGGTGGCTTTGCAGAAGGAGAGAGTTGTACTGTCAGTAGATCCACTG
>CAZPIL010000188.1:0-3524 GCA_964586705.1 uncultured Nitrososphaera sp.
ATGAGTCCTTATGGCCAGAGACTTGGGAACCATCTCATGACATCGGGAGCACTCTGTACTCGTGTATGCTGGCTCGACGTCTATCACAAGCTTGCTTTTCTGGCAGCATCTATCTGATGTACTACCATCTGCAGCCATCAAGTGTCTGTTCCAGCTTTTGTTGCTGCTCATGCGTTGGATATAGCCTGCACTTGATGGTTACAGCCAATGGCTATTTCAAACTCCTTTGGTATAAAAGGTCGATCACCGATTCATCCACCGGACTTGTCAGGTGGACTTCTCACCGTAATTCTCTTAAATTATGAATGTGGATCAAGATCTAACCGTGTGCGAAAGTGCAACAAGCAGGTCTAGGCTTGCGAAATGCCATGAGTAGTGCGCGGAACGCCCTCGCAGGGTAGGCGAGAGGAACTGCTTGCGTGCAGGGATCTCGTCGAGCCTGCAGGGAACTTTTCTGCTTGCGAGTAAGCCTTTGACAAAAAAGTGACCAGCCAAGCAGTCCAATCCCAATTAGAACGCGCATTCAGTATTCTACTTTACAAAGCAGGGGTTGGAAAAGTGTTTTTAATTTTTAACTGGAAGAAATGGTGAATGACATCTGCAGCAGCATTCCTTGATAGCGCCTGTATTTGCAAGATATGTAACCACCGCTTGGCAAGAAAATGCGTACAGGAGGGCTGTACTTGCTGCACTAAAGAAGATCACGCGATGGTTTTGGATGGAATAGAAGGGTTTGCTACAGATATAGAAAAATCAGGGAACCTTACGGCAGGCAGTGTCCAGACGGTTAACATACCTCTGGACAAAGGCATAGCCCTTCAGGGCCATATCGTTTACGATACTTCAAGAATGGTATTATTTGTTCATGGAAGTGGAAGTAGCAGGCATAGTCCAAGAAATAGATTTGTTGCAAATTTATTAAATAAAGCAGGCATAGGCACTTTACTTTTCGATCTTCTTACCGAAGAAGAAGAGATTGTTGACGAGCAGAATAGACAATATAGATTTGATATCGACCTTTTGACAAATAGGTTGCTTGCAGTAACTGACTGGCTGCAAAGCCAACGTTTACCTTCTCCCAAAATTGGCTACTTTGGAGCCAGTACGGGAGCTGCAGCGGCATTGATAGCGGCTGCAGAAAGACCCGGAGTGGTGCGTTCTATTGTCTCACGCGGGGGTAGGCCGGACTTGGCTGGAGAATCATTGGCAAAGGTAAGAGCGCCAACACTTTTCCTAGTTGGCCAAAAAGATGATCCTGTAATTGAACTGAATCGGGAGGCATTTGATGAGCTACGACTGCTAGGTGACGATGAAAAGAAACTTGCAATAGTCCATGGCGCGACTCATCTATTTGAAGAGCCGGGCAAGCTTGAACAAGTAGCACATCATGCCACAGGGTGGTTCACACGGTTTCTTGACTACGAAGCAAAAGACAATTTGAGTCGTGATGAACCAGCAGCCAGAAGGACAGAGTCAACATAGGCAGGGATATCAATCAATGTACAAGCTCGAAAATGCGTCGGACTTGGATCCCCTCTTAAAGAGAATTGGAGATGCAAAGTACGTGTTGCTTGGAGAAGCATCCCATGGGACATCAGAATTCTATGGCTGGAGGACAGAGATCACCAAACGGCTAGTATCTGAAAAAGGATTTTCATTCATAGCTGTTGAGGGAGACTGGCCGGATTGCTACAAAGTAAATGACTATGTAAAGCAAATATCGCATGCTGGGCCGTCGATATTTGAAGTATTGCAGACATTTAGTCGCTGGCCAACATGGATGTGGGCGAATAGAGAGATAATTGAACTAGTCGACTGGTTAAGACGCTACAACGAAAATAAAAAAGATGGCAGAAAGGTGGGGTTCTTTGGCCTCGATGTCTATAGCCTATGGGAATCTCTTGATGCAGTCCTGCGATATATCAAAAAGAATTACCCAGATTCTTTGGATGCAGCTATCAGGGCCTACAACTGCTTCGAGCCATTCGGAAGAGATGCGGAGGAATATGCCAAGGCAACTGCATTCATACCACAATCCTGTGAAGATGAGGTGGTAGAAATGCTCAGAGATTTGAGGAAAAATGCAAGAACTCGCACAGACAGGTCTGAAACGGACAACCAGGAAGAGGCATACTTTAATGCAGAACAAAATGCAGCTGTGACAAAGAATGCAGAATTGTATTATAGGACGATGTTAAAGGGCGGATCTGAATCATGGAATATTCGTGACGGCCATATGATGAGCACACTCGAAAGCCTCATGAAATTTCATGGCAGCGATTCCAAATGCTTAGTATGGGCGCATAATACTCACATTGGAGACGCAAGGGCAACAGATATGCGAAAAGCTAGAATGGTAAACCTTGGTCAGCTTGCAAGAGAACAGGCAGGACGGGGAAATGTTGTACTTGTAGGCTTTGGAACATACGAAGGAACTGTAATTGCTGCAAAAGAATGGGATGGCAGAGTGGAGAGGATGAAGGTTCCACCTGCAATCGACAAAAGTTGGGATAGCCTGCTGCACAAAAAGTGCGGAGACGAGCAGCCAGCAGGGGACAAACTCTTTATTTTTGCTGAAGAGGAAAGAACATCCTTGCCACTTTTCCCGATGGGGCAGAGGGCAATTGGTGTGGTCTACAATCCCTCGTATGAAAAATATACAAACTATACAGAGACAGATTTGCCAGAACGGTATGATGCATTGCTATTTGTTGACAAGACAAATGCATTGCACCCGGTACACATGCCTATATCGCCAGACCCAGACGTTCCGGAAACCTTTCCCACGGGAATATGATATACACGCTGGAGTAATCAGCTTGCAATAAGGTAACTTCTTCAGCGACTTTGAGTCGCTTATAGAAAAATATGCATGCAGAGACTTAAGCTGGACGGACAGAAGTGAACTGCCATTCCCTAAAGGATACTAGCTTCCCGGATAGCCTTTCGCCCGTTTCTTCCTCTTCTTCTGGTAATCTATTGCCGTTATTGTTATTGTTGTACAGCGCTGTAGAGTTCCTGTTTCTGCAACTCCTTTGGAATCTCCACAGGCGTAGATTCCCAAAAGCAGGCTAAAGCCGTAAGGATTTGTTTCACGCTCGCCGGAATTATAAGCCCACGTGCTTGGGGGGCAGCCAAGCAGCGTGGCGTCTATGCAGATTCTGCAGGGTAGCCCCGTTTTTCAGCGACGTCCTCTTGTGTTTCCGGCTTTGGCCCTGATTCTATTACGATGTGCTTGCCCTCTAGTGCATTTGTAGGAATCACGATTGTCCTATTTTGCACATCTTTAAGTATGATACTGAATGTTCCAACCTCTTCCACAGTTCCAGTCATGCCGTCGACAGAGATTAGCTGTCCTTTCTTTATCGCAGGCTGTACGACGGTGCTGCCTCTTATTGCAGAAGGAATGGCATCCTTGAGCCCGTACGCAAGGCCCACTCCTATTCCAATGGCCAATGCCGCAGCTATGCCCCATACGAGTGCCGTAATCACCGAATTCAGTATCGTCTCGCCTATTCCAAGCT
>CAZPIL010000189.1:0-3522 GCA_964586705.1 uncultured Nitrososphaera sp.
ACTGAAGTTCCCACTCTCATATTGGAAATTGGTGCATAAAGTTTTCAACTGAACGGCAATAAATCATGAATGTGGATGGGGGCTAGAATCGGAAATAGGTCAGATATGCAGATGTGGTTCGGATGTGGTCTGACAAATACCGTCCCGGCATGCAACCTCCGGCAATTATGCCCCCATCCTGATTCATTTGCTGCTATTGGTAGCAACAAGTATATGAAGACTATCGCGCCTTGTTAGTTAGTCCCATTATGATTTATCTTTCTATACGATGCCTCTAGCTCGAAATCGATTTCCTATTATTCACCTTTAAACGTTGAATGACACGCGACCATAACTAAGAGCGGCGATTTTGGCAGGCTGACATTTGAGCTGTAAAATGATGGAAAGAGCCAAGTCTGTATGAGCGTGACAAGTCTCTACTATGGATCTTAGAGCAGGTAATCCGGTAGAGTAGTCCTTTAAGCGATTATTGGTCACATTTAACATGAAATACAGGAGCAGGATGGATATTACTGCTGACATTCTTGAACTGGCACTCAATGGTGAGAGAAAGACGAGACTGATGTACAGAGCCTCTCTTTCCCATCCACAGCTCACAGTGTATCTTGAGCTTTTGACGTCTGGCGGCCTGCTCAAGTATGTCGAGGATAAGAAGCTGTATCAAACCACGGAAAAAGGCAGACACTTTTTGGAGATAAGCAAGAAAATGAATAGCATGTTGCCACCGAATAAGCCACCTAGGGGGGAGACTATTTCGTAGCTGTGTTTAACCTGTCCCGCATCGACTCCGAGTCAGTCATCAGAGCTTTACGGCATAATTCTTCTTTATGAGATCTACCAAGAGTGCATTCATATGCTTTTTAATTTCTTTATTATTATGACAGTATTAAGGTAAAACGCATCAGAGTTTTATCTGATTTTACAAACGCACAGATGGAAGCTCTGGAGATTGAAGCCCGAGCTGAGAATAAAGGGGATCGAAGAACTCGTAGTGTGTCTGAACCCAATCCACCACTGTCGGCTTTACATGGCATGTAGTGGTACAGGTCCATTATATCTGTGTCAAGACGTTCTTCCACTTTGCCTAGCTCTGACACGGTGAATATAGAAACACATGTGCTATTTAACGACTGGAGCGCCTTGGGGGAGGAGAGAGGAGTAACAGACTCCTTATCTCGTCCCAAGGAAGGCTAAAGCCGTAAGGGTTTTCACGCTCGCCAAGATTATAATGGCCAGTTAAGGAGAAAATCTTTTTAACTACCATGAAGAGGGTACTTTACCCTATGATCATGGGCTCTACGCCGTAGGGGCAAGGCACTTGGGGGGCAAGTAGGTAAGTTGTCAGGCATCGCAGCTTGCGCCGGCCCCTACGGATTGTTTAATTTAGCAGTTTTTCTTGCCAGCTTTTGCAAGTACTGTACATCAAGGTTTGCGGTAAGTTTTGCTCTAATACCAAACCTTCAGTTCAGTAGGCGTTCAAAGTTCAAATGCATGTTAAGTGCACTTGCATTTACGATGCCAAGCATTACTATTACAATTTCCGAGGAAGCATACAAGGTACTCAAGGCCGCAAAAAAAGAGAATGAGTCATTCTCTGATGTGATCCTTCGCATCTTCCCGCGAGGACATCCACAACGAATACTGGCCTATCTGCAGGATCACAAGCCATTGGACGAAGAGACGGCAGAAAGCATAAGAGGGGCCAGTAAAGAGCTGCGGAGTAGTTTCAAAGCCCGAGTACCGGAGCTCTGACAACTTTGGTATGCTTAGATACCGACTGCCTCATAGACTTGGCTCGAAATGATAAGAAAGCCATTGCCCGGGTCACCGGGCTCTCAGATAACAGTGAACTTTTGTTTACTACTATCATCAATGTCGCAGAGTACTACGCGGGCGCATCCAAGTCGAAAACCAGAGGAGCAGTTGAAAACGCCCAGAACTACCTCCGACAGTTTTCAATACTAGTGCTAGATGAAGATTCTGCGATGCTCTGGGGCAGGCTTTACAGCGAGCTTAAATCAAGCAGCATCGAAGACCGCGACCTCTTTGTCGCCAGTATTGCCCTTGACAACAAGCAGATACTGATAACAAGAAACAAGAAACACTTTGAAAGAGTGCCGGGGCTAAAAGTGGAAGGATGATAGTAGCAATAGTTCATAGGCGCATCCTTGTACACTCCTCTTTCAGACCAGACTAACTTGAAGCACACACATACACTCTCGTTCCAAAGAAGGAGGGCTGCAAGCCTACGGATTTCCTTACTCTCCAGAATCTATAATTAGTATGGTTGAATATCTAGCTTTGCCACATCACCATGGAACTTCCAATTCCTCCAAACCGGTGGGACCTTGGCCGGGACTATGCACTTGATGACATCCTTTCCTTCTGCAAGGTCACTCCCTCTGAGGTGGATGAAGGTGGCGGTATCGACAAGTTCATGTTGAAAGGTGTGGCCGCAATTTCAAGCGCTCGCAAAGGAGACCTCTCGTTTCTTTCCAGTGACAGTGAAGCCGCCATTGACATGCTATCCCGTTCCAAAGGAGTGGTATTGTGTCCGGCGACTCTGAAGGGAAAAGTACAGGCACGTGAAGATTCGTCGTTTATCTTCGTTGATGACCCTAGAAAGTCGTTTGTTGCCTTTCTTGATAGGGCCACAAAGGACCCTTCGTATGCAAAAATTCAAGCAAGTGATTCCGTGGTTATCGGCTCTAGGTGCAAGATAGGACAGAACGCAGTGATTGGAAACAACTGCGTCATAGGAGACGACTGCACCATTAAAGCTGGAGCGATTCTTGAAAACTGTATAATCGGAAACAACTGCGTGATTCACCCTGGCACCACTGTGGGCTCGGACGGCTTTGCGTATGAAAGAAGGACAGGTGACGATAATTCTGATGACCTTGGACTGATCAAATTCCCACACTTTGGAATGGTTGTGATAAAAGACAATGTCGAGATATGCGCCGGATGTTCTGTCACCCGGGGCTCTCTAACTCATACCGTGATAGGACATGGGACCAAGTTAGATGCTCTGGTCCACGTCGCGCACAATGTACAGCTGGGTGAGAACTGCCAGCTGGCTGCAGGAACTATAATTGGCGGCAGCGCGCGCATCGGAAACAATTGCTGGCTTGGACTTAACTGCACCATAAACGACCATGTGCAACTGGGCAACGGCGTCCTAGTCGCGTCGGGAGCCGTCGTCACCAAGAACTTTGGAGATGATGTGGTCCTCGCGGGAGCCCCTGCTGAGTCAAAGCCCAACTCAAAAATCCTTTCAAGAAAGAAAGACCTGTTCAACATGACTGGACGAAGGATGACATAGGAAGAGAGACCGGCAGACAGGCAGAGAGAGTCATCAGTTTGTCTTTATAACAAATACATCTCGGGTTTAAGTTGACGTTATGTTGCCGCGCGTTTGTAATATATCACTTTAACTTGGCGTTTCTCGGTACCGCTTTAATACAATATACAGCAACTACCAGATGCCTCCTCTCGCAAAAAATGGTGCTCCTGCACTGA
>CAZPIL010000190.1:0-3493 GCA_964586705.1 uncultured Nitrososphaera sp.
TCATCCCAAGGCGGGCTAAAGCCGTAAGGGTTTTCACGCTCGCCAAGATTATAAAGGCTCTTTATTCACAAGATGACGTGGAAATGGGATTTGACGATTTTACAAAGGCCGGATTTGCGCGCCTTCTCAAGCACTTTGAGACTAAAACTGACGATGTGGTAAAGCTGACAAAGGCTTTTGCGCTTGAGAACAAGGCTCACAGAGGCAAGTTCATGAATGAGCCGCACATAGACCACTCCCTCAGGGTGGCACTCATATTGACAGAAGAGTTTCAGGTGCGCGACGCCGAACTCCTTTCTGCGGCATTCTTGCACGACGTGCTTGAAAGCATGCAGGAAAGCGACGTCGAGGAAGAGTGTGGCAGCAATGTCTCAGCCATAGTACGAGCCACAGCAGGTCCAAAGACCGGAGACGTGGGCCTTGATGAATATTATGCAAGGCTCGCCAAAGAGTCCAAGGAAGCAAGGCTGGTCAAGCTTGCAGAGCAGCTGGCCCTAGCCCGTTCTATGAAAGACTATGCACATCGCGATAAGGCACTCAGGTTCAAGGACGAAACGCAAAAGTACATCATACCACTTGCCCAGAATACCGATGAACGCTTTGTATTCAAGCTGTCGGTAGCACTGTACGAGATCAAATAGCGACGCAGCGGCCATCAGGGCCCTGCTTGTGCTTGCCCCAGTGTCTGTTGCACCCCACGAGCCTGTGCTCGGAGCATCCACAGATGGGACATCGCTTTATCTTTTCTTCCACACACCGGCTATACAATGCCAGTATTTCAGAGTATGTGCATCATGCCGCCAGACACTACCGTGACGAACTCGATGCCTGCAAGCTCTTTTGTCCTTGCAATCACAGCATCCATCCATAAACTATCTATTCCCTGACTCCAGATCGTAACCTTCTTGTAGTTTCTCTGGTTGCCATGGAAAAAGCCGACGCAGTCTTCAATCGTGATATTGGGATACCTCTGACTCATATCCTCTATCACCCCCACAGCTTCAACAGGAACATATACTATTGTGAGCGTTGGAAAAGGAATCGGGCCGGTAGTTGCTGTTTCGTCGGACATCATAGGCACAACAGCTGGGGCTTATATCACAGTTTCGGACGGGAGTCCAAGTCGTAAATTGGCATTGGACTTCTGTTGCACATGGACTTAATGTCGGCGTTCCTCTCAAGTTCTCTAACACTTTGCACGGGCCGCTTTTGACATGGCAAATCTGAAGCGACCAGATGAGCAAAGGTTAATTCGTGCATATGCGTCATCCTTCTTTCAGATGTCAAACAAGATCAAGTGCTCGCACATACTCGTGCAAAAACACAGTGAAGCCCTGGCGATACTTGAGCGGCTTAAAAATGGTGAGGGCTTTTCCAAGCTCGCGCAGGAGCTTTCGATAGACAGGGGATCGGGCAGGCGTGGAGGAGACCTGGGCTACTTTACAAGGGGGATGATGGTCAAACCGTTTGAAAATGCTGCTTTCAAGCTAGAGAAGGGCCAGATGTCGGAGCCTGTCAAGACCGAGTTTGGCTATCACATCATAAAGAGGGTTGACTGAAAGATGGACGCCGGCCTTGAAGAGGAGCTGTACGATCTTTTGACAGCCTGCATACAGCAGCCTGATTCGCCAGAGCTTGCAGCCCGGAAAAACAGGATTATTGAAATAGGAAACGACCTGGCTGCCGATGGCGGCGCAGACACAATGGAAAACATGTTCTTTGCAATAGAGAACAGGATACAGGGAGAGATAGGGGCAGACGCCAGACCCTATCGATCGTGGTGGAACGGAATCTCCGGCGAGTGGAAGTACTAGATGTCTGCATACATTGAGAACTCGTGCGGGTGAGGCCTCACTGTGACCTCGACGTGTTCGGCAGCAGCGTGCTCGATTATCTTTTCTACCGTCGGGTCATCAAACACCGGCTTTAAGAACGCGTTGTCGCTACCAAGTGCCTCATAGGCATCCCTGAGCGATGCGGGCAGTTGGGTGATGCCAAGCTCGCGCCTGCGCTTGGGTGTCATCTTGAATATGTCTTCCTTGATAGGGTTGCCTATGTCGCGCTTTTTCTTTATGCCATCAAGGCCGGCGGCTAATATGGCTGAAAATGCTAGGTATGGGTTGCATGATGGGTCCGGTGCGCGGAACTCTATGCGCTTCATGGCTGAAAACTTTTTGCCTTTGTAGTGCACCGGAATCCTGATGATCGCAGACCTGTTGCCAGTACTCCACGCGACATATACCGGAGCCTCATAGCCGGGAACAAGCCTGCGGTACGAGTTTGTAGTCGGTGCGACGATGGCTGCAAGAGCCTTTGCATGCTCCATTATGCCTCCGCCAAAGTAGCGCCCTGCCTGCGATAACTCGGCATAATCATCGTCGGGATCGTAGAACAGGTTCTTACCCTCGTTCCAGAGGCTGACGTTTACATGCATGCCCGAGCCGTTATCAAGCGCTATCGGCTTTGGCATCATAGTCGCCATCATGTTATTCTTTTTCGCAATGTTCTTTGCGATATACTTGTAGCTCTGGACACTGTCTGCTGCATTAGTCAGACTGTCAAACCTGATGTCTATCTCGCACTGCCCCGCGGTTGCTACCTCGTGATGGTGTGCGTCGCATACTATGCCAAAGTTGTTCGTGAGTACGTCGACGCATTCGTTTCTGTATTCCATCAGAGTATCGCCCGGCGCACTTGGCAGGTACCCATCCTTCAGCCTGAGGGTATAGCCAACATTGTCATTGGACCATGGTGCTTCCCTTGACGTGATGTGGTAGCTCTGCCCCTGATACGGTGTCATTGTGTTTACCTCCAACTTGTCAAAAACGAAAAATTCTACCTCTGGGCCCCAGTAAGACGTATCATAACCCTGCTCTGCCGCATAACGCTCGGCCTTTCTTGCTATCCCCCTTGGGTCACGCGGGAAGACCTCGCGCTGGGAGCCGCCGCTCAATATGTCGCAGATTAGCCTTGCTGTCTTGTTCTCTATCCATGGTATGGTGGCATATGTGGAAGGGTCAGGCCTTATTATCAGGTCTGACTCGTGGATCTCGGTAAAGCCCCTTATTGACGAGCCATCCACCTTTGGCAGACCGTCTTCAAAGTCCTGTATCTTGAACATCTTGGTATCTATGGTAGTATGATGAAACCTGCCAAAGAGCCCTGTGAACTGGAGGTCAAGGAATTTGATGCCGTCCTTCTTGAGTCGCTGCATTACTTCTTCGGCCGTGAACGTTAATGGTTCAATTTTTCCGTCAATCAGTTTATAAGGCAACTTGGCTAACCTCTGGCAGTAGGACACGAAAACCCTCTACTTTAAGGTTATTCGACCAAATGGCGAAAGAAAATGAGTGACGATAATGACAGCATTTCACTGAAGGAAGTATGCGAGATATTGCGCCGGGAAGTGGAATCGCCGAGCCTGCAGCAGGTGGATCCTGACATCTACCAAAAGATAGCTTCATCGCTTGGCAGTCTCAAAGGCCAGGGCTTT
>CAZPIL010000191.1:0-3486 GCA_964586705.1 uncultured Nitrososphaera sp.
CGTATAATACAGGCAGCATCAGGATGAGCAGCTGGGTGCCATTGCACAGGCACTGGGTTCAAGCAAGGAGAAGATTGTGGAATCATTTACAAAGGCGATGGAAGACTCTGAAGATGCCAAAAAGAAGGTCCGGGCCATGTTGCGTGCGGTCGCGCCGGCAATGGCCAAGGCAGCCTCGGAAGACGCCAAACGCCTGAAACATGTAAAACTGTATAGCACCTTTGACGAAAACCTTGATGAGGACTATTACATTGCAGTCGGTGAAAAAGCAATTGAGATGGATCCCGAGCTGGTCTATGTTGCCCTAGTCGCAAAGGGTTCTGGAATGAGGGTCATAGTGTTTGCCGGCGAGAAGGCACGCATAAAGGTCAAGGCAGGCGCCATCGCAAAACAAGTTTCAGCGAAACTAGGAGGCTCGGGCGGTGGAAACGACCGGTTCGGGCAGGGCGGTGGCAGGTCAAAAGAAATGATAAAGGATGCGCTGCTCCTAGCCGAAGAGGCTGCAAGGGTGGACTGAATTGCTATGAGTATCAACTGGCACGTAATAGAGGACAAGTGGATCAAAAAGTGGGAAGAGCAGAAAGCGTTTGAGGCTGAACCCGATCCTTCCCGGAAAAAATATTTCGTTACGGTAGCTTATCCATACCCCAACTCGCCCCAGCATATAGGTCATGGTCGAACTTATACCCTGGCTGACACACACGCACGTTACATGCGCATGAGGGGCTATAACGTACTTTTCCCTATGGGCTTTCACTATACCGGCACTCCGATACTTGGCATGTCTAGAAGGGTTGCGGCCGGAGACAAGGACTTGCTTGACACATTCCACAACGTCTACAAGCTCACAGATGATGTCATCTCGACCTTTACAGAACCCGTCAGGATTGCCAGCTACTTTCACAAAGAAATCAAGCAGGGCATGAGGGAAATGGGATACTCGATGGATTGGCGCCGCGAGTTTACTACCATCGACAAGATGTACTCTAAATTCATTATATGGCAGTTTAACACGCTCAAGAAAAAGGGCCTGATAGTGCAGGGTTCCCACCCTGTTGGCTGGTGCCCCCGAGATCATAATCCGGTGAGCCAACATGATACACTGGGCGATGTCGAGCCGGATTTTACCGAATACGTGCTAGTGAAGTTCCGGCGTGGTGATCTGGTGATACCAGCTGCTACTCTGAGGCCGGAAACGATATTTGGCGTCACCAACATGTGGGTCAATCCTGGTGTGGACTATGCAGAAGCGCTAGTTGATGGCGAAAAGTGGTTGGTCAGCCTAGAGGCAGCGCGCAAGCTCGAGTTCCTCGATCATGATGTCAGGATAGAAAAAACAGTCAAGGGACGCGACTTGGTCGGCTGGGAGATAGAAAACCCTCTCAACAAGGCACGAATCCCTGTATACCCTGCGGCATTTGTCGAGGCGGGAAGTGGCACCGGCTTGGTCATGTCTGTGCCTGGACACGCCCCATATGACTATCAGGCTCTACAGGACCTGAAGAGTGACAGGGAACTCCAGCAAAAATTTGGCATCAAAGTCTCTGCACAGCCTATAGTGATAATCGATTCAGAAGGCTATTCGTCTGTGCCCGCTGCCCAAGCGATCGAAAGGGCAGTACCGGGACCAAAAGAAAACAAACTGGACAAGGCTACAAGCGATCTCTACTCGCACGAATTCTACAAGGGCCGGATGTCGGCAAGTACGGGCAAGTATGCAGGCAGGCAGGTAGCTGAAGCCAAAAACGAGGTAAAAGGGGAGCTGGCAAAATCAGGCATGACTTCGACGATGTACGAGCTCAACAATGCTGTGAAGTGCCGGTGCGGTACAGAGTGCGTCGTAAAGATTCTCAACGATCAATGGTTCCTTAACTATGGGGACAGGGACTGGAAGGCACTTGCCCACGAATGCATACAAAAGATGGATGTCGTACCGCAGGACATCCGACAAGAATTCGACTACGTCATAGATTGGCTCAGGGAAAGGGCATGCGCACGCAAGTCGGGCCTCGGCACGAAACTCCCTTGGGATCCAGAGTGGATAATTGAAAGCCTGTCGGATTCGGTGATCTATATGGCCTACTATGCAATAGCCAAGTTTGTCAACGCCGGTGCAATCACCGATGTTGACAGTATAAGCGACACCTTCTTTGATTATGTGCTCCTTGGACAGGGAGACACGGAGAAAGTGGCGCACGGATGCAAAATTCCAAGGCATACTGTGGAACAGGTACGGACAGAGTTTTCCTACTTTTATCCCGTAGATTCAAGGCATTCTGGACGAGATCTGGTCCCAAACCACCTGTCATTTTTCATATTCAACCACGTTGCCATCTTTGACCGCCAGATGTGGCCCGGACAGGTTGTGGTAAATGGCTCGGTATTGATGGAAGGGAAAAAGATGAGCAAGTCGCTTGGCAACATCATACCGCTCCGGGCAGCAATTCGCGAGCACGGCGCTGACACAATAAGGCTTGCAATGCTGGTGTCAGCTGAAATCCTACAGGACGCTGATTTTTCCTTTGATACTGTCAGAGGCATAAGATCAAAGCTATTCGGCATTCTGGACTTGGTCGAACGCGTAAAAAATGCTGCGGCAGTAGCCCCAGAACAGTCCGAGGATAGGTGGCTTGCAAGCAGGACTGCTCGCGCTGCAAGACTTACGGCGGAATCAATGGACAAACTGCGCGTAAGGGAGGCAATACACCATATCCTCTACTCTTTAGAACAGGACCTGCAGTGGTATGAAAAACGAGCTTATGCCAAAAACAGACAGGACTCGCCAGCAGTGTTATCTACACTTGCAAGCTATCTGGAGGCACAGGTCCGAATGCTTGCCCCCTTTGCACCGTTCATCGCTGAAGAAGTCTGGGAGCGCCTTGGCAACGAGAGCTCCATAACTCGTGCAGGTTGGCCGGAAAGCGACAGGACGGACTCTGATGCGGAGGAATCTGAATTCCTGCTACAGAACCTGCTTAAAGATATCCAAAGTATAGTCAAGATAACAAAGATGGAGCCAAAGAAAATAGTGATCTATACACATGCCACTTGGAAACAACCGGCATACAAAACAGTCCTTTCAAACGTCATGCGCGGTAGCACTAACTTTGGCGAAACCATGAAACAGCTTATCGCAAATCCCGAGACCGCGAAGGTAAAGACCGATCCAAACATAGTGAGGAAAATGCAGGAAGACATTCTCTCAGAACCTGTCGAGGCAAGGGAGCGCAGGCTACAAACACCACAGTTTGATGAAGCAGCTGCAATCTTGGATGGAGCCAGCTTGATAGCGAACGAGTTTGCCGGTGCTGAGGTAATAGTGAACTCTGAAGACGACCCCAAAAGATATGATCCAAAAGGCAAGGCCAAGTTCGCAAGACCCTTCAAGCCAGCTGTCTACATGGAATAGTTAGCGCGCCTGTCTTTTTGCCATTATGGATGATGCCATGTACAGCACGAAACCGCCCGCAACCATTGCGAGACCGT
>CAZPIL010000192.1:0-3472 GCA_964586705.1 uncultured Nitrososphaera sp.
TCCCTGTCTTGCAACGGTATACATAACTACTGCAGGTGATATTGGGCCGAGGGTTCCTACTGCACGTACACTTTTTCTTGACTTATGCTGCTTGCGCTTCACCCCGAATCTTGTAACCGGACCCTCGATGCCCTTGCCTCTTGTTATACCGAAAACATCAACGTTCTGTCCTGCTTGCAGGATGTCGCTCGCCTTTATTTCCTTGCCAAGTATGCCTTTGACGTATTCAAACTGTGCTTTGGCATCCTTGCCGGAAACACCAAGCTCAAAAACAAATGGCTTTTTCTGTGCTATTCCTATGGCATTAGGAGCCACTGATGCAATAGCTGCCACAGAGCTTGCCCCGCTAACCTTTGCCTCTGCCTTGGCAAGCGCATCATCTGCCTGTTTTATATCGACCTTTCTCGACATCTCTTTGGGGATTTCCTTTGCATAGGCGTCAAAGATTACGTGCTGGCCATAATTATCCTTCTTGTAGCCGCGCACACCTATTATCTTAACCGGGGGCGTTACAATGACAGTAGCTGCATTCATCAATTGTTTGCCAAAGTTCGGAGTCTTTTCTCTGTCATCGATAGTTAGAACATGTATGTTACCCGCTTTGAAACCTGCAAAACCTAAAAGCGTATTTTTCTCTCCTGCGATCTGTGGCCAAGTCCTTACTCTTGCCTCAAGGCTCTTGGCTCTTGATCTCGGCCGGAAAGCAATGCTGCCTCTTCTAGGCGCGCTGTACTTGCGATGACCCATAGATACTCCAACAGTCTGCCCAATCCTTTTATAAATTATGCAGTAACAAAAGCTAGTTTTTTGATAAAACCGAGCTGTTGAGTATCGCAAGAGTACCAAGCAGAGCCTCTTCTAGCCGTACTGTCTCTGTAGCTTGGTTTGGAAACATATTTACGATAAATTCTGGCCTGACGTCGCATTTCTCCTTTGCGAGTATTTCGTGCACACCATGTTTTGGTGCACCAAAGACTACAAGCACATTTTCTGTCCCTCTTATGCGCTCTACAAGTTTGCCCTCTATATTCTTGTAATGTGTGCCTCTGCGTGAAGTGACAACTACTGTAGTGTTGTCTATACTACTTAGCAATTTGACTATCGACGGCACTTCTTTGACATCATAACCCCAATATCCCGGTATATCAAAGTCTGTTGCTTCCAGTGCTCGCAGGTTGGGGTGGGGAGATGAGAACTTGACGTTTACTTTCTTGCCTTCAAAGCCTTCACCTTCAAAGGGTATTAAAGATCCTAAACCTGCCTCTATAAACAGCCGACCTTTCACCTTTGCAATAACGCCTGTACGCACATCGCCCACTTTGATAGTTTTGATATCTTGTGGCGGTTTGTGATGGGGAGCCTTTATCGGATGCAAGATGCCTGCAAATT
Organism: uncultured Nitrososphaera sp.; assembly: GCA_964586705.1. Taxonomy (GTDB): domain Archaea; phylum Thermoproteota; class Nitrososphaeria; order Nitrososphaerales; family Nitrososphaeraceae; genus Nitrososphaera. The sequence goes on from CAZPIL010000192.1 coordinate 1,390, forward strand.
CTAGATGTGCCATCTTTGGATACAATATCTTGCGCAGATACTGTGGAGTATCGAGGTACCTCAGCACAGTGCGTAAGAGCACAGGATCGTCTTTTTCAAACTGTGAAACTGGGTCATGATAGACGTAGATGCGCTCTACTCGGAAAATTGAGCAAGCACGCGCAAACTGAGCTATTTTCGTACTCTTGTCTCGCTTGGTCTGCTCATCCGAAAGAGATGAGTTAGGTATAGCAACCCAGAGCTTGGGCATATCTATTCGTTGAGGATCTCTTGAACTATTGTATCAAGCTGGCCTGTTGCACCAAAGAGATTATGTCGTAGATTGCCTTTTTTATCTATTACAAGTGTCGTCGGCGTTCCTCGCATGGCATATTCTTCAAACGTTTTTGCCGAATACACCTTATGCTGCAGGTATTCCTTGACGCGCCCAATGAGTACTTGACGATCCCTTTCACTGTAGGCCTTGAAATCGGGAATGTTTGCCTCAATAAAGTCCATTATCCTGCTTTCAGTCAACTCGCCGGTTTCCTTCTTGAGCATATCCATTGCAACAGGAAACGGTATCTTGTACGGCAGTTTGCCACCATCTTTTAGTTGTCCATACTGTGCAAGCGCTTTGTGTGTCTCACCGATTACATCACCCGTAGTCAGCAACTTTTGCAGATTTTCAAGGGTATTCTTATCATAGTCTTCAAAGGCGGTAGCCATACCAAGCACTGTCAAACCTTTGTCGCGGTACTTGTTGTATGTGTTGATTGCCTCCGGGATGCCATACATGAAACAACCCGGACAGTTCACTTGAAAAACTTCGACTACTACTACGTTGTCCTTCTCCTTGTCTATGTTTGTGGGTCTGCCCTGAACCCATGTTGACACTTGGAGGTTTGGGGCTCTTTCTCCAATTTTGGCCATGGAGTGTGAGAGATCGTCGTCGCTAAATTAACCTTGCCTTGGTTCTCACGCCTGTCTTCCGCCGGAGCGTTCTTTGGCCATCGCGGCGTATTTCTCAAGCTCTTCATCCTCGACCTTGCGCATCGCGCGAGTCTTGGTGTCAATTATAGACATCTTTAGGCTCTTTGTGCTCGACTTGTCTTCACTCACAATAAAAATCCCTTCTATTGCAAGCGCTGCTGCCTCTTCAATGGTAAATTCTGGCTTAAACGACTTCTCTAAGAAGTCTGTCACCTGGTCACTGCCTGCACCAATTGCTACTGCGTCATAGCCTATGTAAGTCCCTGATGGGTCAGTCAAAAACAGGTTTGAGCCGGTCTTGTCTACACCTGCGAGTATGAGTGCCACACCAAATGGTCTTACACCTGCATATTGTGTGAACTGCTGGGCCATATCTGCAATATTCTTTGCTACGCCCTCCACATCCACCAGCTCATCATAGATAAGCCTGTTGCTCTGGGCAAAGAACCTAGCATGGTCTACCTGCGTTCTTGCGTCAGGGATATAACCTGCCGCAGCCACCCCAATATGGTCGTCTATTTGGAATATTTTTTGTGTTACGTTTGATATCTGGAGCTTTCTTGTTTTTTCTTCAACGGCCAAGACTACGCCATCCTTTGACTTGACACCTATTGCAAGCGTTCCGCGCCTTACGGTTTCAATAGCATATTCTACTTGGTAAAGCCTTCCATCCGGCGAAAATACGGTAATCGCTCGGTCATATCCTGCTGCTGCGGGTAACAATTCGAGCTACTTTGCCTCTACCGTTTAATTTAAGTTTACCTCGTTTTTCAACACGTTTGATTTTAATACCGTCTGGCAATTAGACTCGTTGTGCAGGAAGAGATAGTATTCTCTGGGCATCCTAATGTTCAGTCGTTTCACCCTAGAACGATCGAGATCACAAAAGCTGAGCACCTGACACTCAGGGGCGACTGCATAATAGGTGTTCGCGCTACAAAGTCATGCAGTGATCTTGATCCTGCATTGAAAAACCAGTTGATGAAAAGCAATTCATATATTGTGATGGAGATCGTGGTTAGAAATGACGTTTATACGGTAACAGGAAGTGGTGATGAATGGCTAACTCTAAAAAACACTCACGACATAGTAATACGCAAGACAAACTTTG
>CAZPIL010000193.1:0-1718 GCA_964586705.1 uncultured Nitrososphaera sp.
CCCAGTGGAATGCCAACCTCTACCAAGACCACACGTTCGCCTCACGCTTTGACGTGAGCGGCTTATTAGGGGGTCAGGCTTGGGCTGGCTTGCAGGCGGCGGCTTGCAATTTGCGCCAGTCATCCCTGACCCTCTCATCTTTTCAAGCTGCAATGTCACGTATGTATATGCAAAGCGTAAGGTTCTTCTCGAACGAGTTTCGGATCAGCTATTAAATAATCATTTCACTTATTATCTACAACCGTTAATGGCCAAGACAAGGATAGCGACCATACGTCTTGAAGATAAAGACTTGGTAGACCTTCAAAAGCTCGCCAGGCAGGATGGAATAAGTACAAATGCCATGATATCCCAGATCCTAAAGTCTCACCTTGAATGGGAGCGCATAGCGCCACTGGTGGGGCTGATCCCGCTACAAAAAAGAATCATCAAAGACCTCCTCGACTACATACCTGAAGAAGAAGTAAAAAGGATAGCAATCAAGGATGCAGATTTCTCTATGGGTGACCTGCAAATGTTTACAGGGAAGAGCGACCTCGAGTCTTTTCTTTGGGTTACAAGACTGCGGGTAAAAAAGTCTGGCTTTGCATTTACTGAAGATACCGACGATGAAGACAATTTGACGCTGATAAGCCACCACGGAATGGGACGCAAGTGGTCTGCCTTTTTTGGTGTGTACAATCAGAGGATAGTTGAAAGTCTGGGATATCAAGCCAGAACCGATATTCAGGAAAATTTGTGGATTACCAGGATAGTTGCCCGGTGATTGAAAGCATCGTGTCTTATTCTATATACAATATACAAAAGCACCTTTGATGTGCTTACTCAACGACCCTGGTTTTTCGTTCAAGCTCAGCAAAGCAGTGAACCTAGTGACTTTTGTAAACACGGCTGCCGGCAAAAGCAAGCAAGCCTAAATCATGCTGTCTTATCCAAACGGCTACCACAGGCACCTTTGATATTCGCGTTCGGACAAAATTCAAAAGAGATAACTACCGATAATACATACAATATGAAAGACCACTTTGCCCCGTCTATTGCGAGAAAGGTGCAAAGATTGTGAATGTAAGTGCAGTTATAGCTCTTGTAATTGGTGCCGCCTTTGTGGTGGCAGCCCTTGGAATCACCGGTTTCAATGCCGTGACACAGATGAACCCGGACAGGCGAATTGCGCAGGAGACAAGTCCAGTTCCTGATGACTTTTATCTACGATATTCGTTCAGCCCCGGGCTAGACTATACTCTCACTGTAGATGATACTGGAAGGGCAAGCTATGACGTAGAAATGTGTCATGCCATCTTGCCAACACACGCGACCATCTCAATGTCCCTGCAAGAAGTAGATCAAATATGGAAGTCAATAGAGGAAAACCGGATATTTGAAATTACAGAGGACTTTACAAAAGAATGCCCTGACTTTGGCAGCTGCAGAGGAATACATCCTGCCGACAAGATCGTACTGGAAGTCCAAGCAAGAGGAACAACCAAGACGATCGAATTCAACCAAAACTATGCTCTGAACCATAGTAATGAGCAACTGGACAGATTCAACAGAGCGATAAGCATCATAGACGGCGTGCTTGAAGGGTACGAAGACCTTCCCAGGTCGGACTGTCGGTACGCTTGAAGGAAGGAAGTGCTATTCTCGTCTGTTTTTGAGATACCAGATGATTGTGACACCAACTGCTGATGAGGCTGCTATTACCGCAATAGGCACCC
>CAZPIL010000193.1:1818-3464 GCA_964586705.1 uncultured Nitrososphaera sp.
CCTCTCCTGTATGTACTCTGAAGCATCAAGCAAAAAGATCTCTTTTTCCTCTACAGGCAGAAGAGCCCTTTCATCTCGCTCAAAGCAGTCTACCTCTCCTTCTTCAAGCCATACTGCAAAACGATTTTCAACCTCCTGAATGATTTCCCTGTTCATGTCTCTAACCCTGGGTGGACCTTCTCCGGATACGTACGGACTGAAGCCGTAAATTGAGTGGTTTTTGACAGCTCTATTGGTAACCGTATAGTACGTATCTTCGTCCAAACATGTGTAGATCAGGTCGTCCAGCTCTGATGGCGTTACTGCTAGCTCCATTATCTCCTCTGGTGGTGTAAATCGGAGGTAGATGTTGTCATCACTTCTGACCCTAGCTCCAGATCCGTACTCGAATTCATAGTCTCCAAGCTTGAATTCGTATTCAATAGTTTGTCCTGATGGTCTTGCTGCTCCATTAACTCCTGCGCTGTCATAAACACTAAGAAGGTCAAAATGATCCTCGTAGTAGTCTTCAGAAACATGCTTCAGCATCTCCTGCTTTAACCTTTCAAGTGTAAATGAAGGAGGGACATAGAATTTCAAAGCTTCATTGTCATAAGTACAATAGAAAAACTCGTCGCCTTCAAAATCCATTACTGTACAGTCTTCGTATCTGGTTTGTCGTTCCTTCTGCGACGGATCTAGAAGCCCCAATACCTCGTTCTTTAGTGTTACCGGATATTTCTGAGGCCTTTCCTCTGCCCGATGATACAGGGTAAAGTGCCCTCTGTCTGCGTCAAGCACTTCAAGCATCAGCATGACCTCTTCTCCCACCTCTAGGATCACTTCTTTTTCGCCTGAAGGAAGCACCTCGATACTAATCATCGTCCATGTGGCGCTGGGATAGCCGCCATGTTTTAGTGACTCATAAACATAGACCCAGACATTTTCATAACCGGGGTGAACTTCCTTTTCAACGACCATACCCGTAATTATTCTGTCCGACTCTTCCACATGGCGTGCAAGTCTTTCAGATTCTAATTCTAATACTATGGCATGTGCACTTTCTCCGCCCACTATGAATACTAAGAATAGGAGAAAAAAACTAGAGTCTTCATCACATCTCCTATAATTGCACCGGCCTCTCATAGTCAAAGACTAGTTCCACGTAATAGTGCTTGTCACCATGGATCAGGATGGCGGCGTGTTCTAATACAAAGTGCATGTTGTACTGTTCCATCATGATGCGCCCTTCAATGTAGGACGCCTTGGTAGGTGGAATCCATCTGCTATCGGCGCCAGCTTCATCCGCATGAACCATGGCTTCCCTTAGCGCAGGAAACCGTGCAAGGTCGTCATCTGTGACCTGATAGACTCCACCTTCAAATAGCCTAGCGTCTTCATCTACCCTGCTTGCAATCACCCATGCGGGCATCAGCAGGTAATATGAGGATACTGAAACTGTGATGACAGCCGCCGCGATTAATGACAAAACCGATTTCTTTCTGGATATACGTCCTGACCTCATGATGCTGTGCTCTGACAACACAACCTTCTCCGCATTCTATTATGGTTTTATCCAAACAACAGCGGTATCTCGTTGATACTGGTTCAATGCAATGGCGAGAATTACATCTCGCTTTCTCTGGGCCACATGTATGTACATCCTT
>CAZPIL010000194.1:0-3463 GCA_964586705.1 uncultured Nitrososphaera sp.
CGTGCCGATGTCACCCTGATGGCTTCAGGTCCTCGCGAGGTTCCCTTGCCAAAGCTGGTAGTGATGTCAAGGGGCACGCCGTAGACTATTGTCTTGGCTTCATCGAGTGAAAGTTTGACCGGCGTGTCTGCAAAGCTGTATCCTGCCTTGGTTTTTTCAGGCACGGTAAACAGGCGCAAGAGCCTTGGTTCCACGTTGCATCTTCGATTGCGCTGGATAATAAATCTACATCGGCGGCTTGCTCCAAAAGAGCTCATCGAGGCTCTGTTGGCGGGGCTTGCCCAGCATGGACTTGAAGTCAAAGTTGAGCGCGGCAAGCACCTGGTCAAGCGTAGACTCCATTGTTTCCAGGTACTTCTCAATGTCCACCTCGTCTGCTTTGGCAAGCTCGACCGGCTTGACTCCGTCGCCTGTCTTTGTCTTGACGTACGAGATTATGTCGCCTGCCTTTATCTCCTTGCCCTTGTCTGCCAATAGTTTTGCAGCCTTGATATGCTGAGGCAGACCCTTGAATGTCTCTACGGGCGAGGCCTTGCCGTCGAACCCTTTTGCAGACTCTACCTTCTTGCCGTACGAGCTCAGTGACTTGTTTATCATGACGTTAAAGCTGAGGTCTTGCATGGGAATGGCATGCGTCTCTAGATTCTTGGCATCGCGCTGGATAATATTTTTGATGCTTTCTTTGGCGGTTTCAAAGTCTTTCTGTGAGTTGACCTTGCCCAGGATTTCAAGGATTTCGTAAAACGCGTTTCGTATGAACGGCGGCGTGTGTGACTTTTTGCCTGTAAGGCCCTTTACATCCACGGTTCCATCCGGCAAGACTCCTAAGTAGTTCTTTTTCAGGGTGGAAAAGACGACGTACCTGTATTGTTTGTCTACCTCTAGATCGACTCCTAGCTTTTCTTTTGCCCAGTCCATCACCTTGTCTATGGCTTCCCGGGATGGATCTTTGAGGAACATACTGTCTGTATTGTGCAAAAGGATGTTGCCTATTCCTCCACAGAAATGGTGGTTTTCTGTCTCCAAGTCATAGACGTAACCGTCTATTTCAAATTCTTCTATCTTCTTGATTACGTCTGCAGGCTTGATACGGAGATCTTTGTCGTCTCTGATAACCCTGATTCTGCAGACATTGCTCTTGTCCTCTCTGATCTGAAGCGAGTATTCCAATCCAAGGTCTTGAAGCATGGAAACTAATCCAGCAACAACGCTTTTGTGAATCTGATCAATTGTGACAATGCCATTCTTATCCATGTGGCCGTCCCCGGCCATGATTCCTTCCACAAAAGCCTTCTTTGTTGCTATGGTACCATTCAAAATGCACTGCGGTACCGCCTTGTGTGTTCCTCTATAGCACATGGTCTTGAAGTAATCTACGAGCAGTTTTGTGTTGTCTCTTGGAACCAGACCATAAGTTGCAGAGCTCTCGCGAATATCGATCATAGTGGTTGGCAGGGCAAGGTGCTCCTGCATTATTCTCCGTGCTTTTCTCAGTTTTTCTTCATCCTGGTTGACTATTCTCCAAGAATATCTTGTACGGGGTGGTTGCGCGGCTTCTTCATATGCGTATGCACCACAACTGCCTTCTGCCAGGAACAGCCCAAAGAGCCAGGCAAGCTCTGGATTCACACTGACGTTTGTTCCTGTTTCATTGTAAGGAACAAGATCAATCCTGTCACCCACTTTGAGCTGCGACGGTTTCACTTCTTTGCCATCTATTACCAGACTGTGATCTTCTGTACATTCAACAAATGCCTTTCTAGTAAGAATCCTGTATCCTCTCTTCTTCACCTTGTGTCTGTAGATATATCTTATCTTGCTAAAGCCATTCTCTGTTAATACATCTAGGTCACCGAACTTGTCATATCTAGTAGAAGTAAACGTTTTGGGCATCAGTGAATCGATTGGGACAATGTCCACATTTCCATCCTTCTTCTTCCTGATTGTTATTGGAGTATCAGGAAGTACGCTATCGCCATACACCACATCGATGCCAAGCTCCTTACACTTGTTGATAGTTGCATGTATCGTGTTTCTACCAATGGCTGCCGTAGCGTCTGCAACAGGCAGACAGTAGAGTGGGAAGGATTCGAACCCAAGGACACCATATGATTGCCCTATCCAGCCCATCTTGCCGTTGCGGCCAGCATAGATTACATGGTTATCCTGAGCCGTAACACAATAAACGTCCAGATCTTTAACAGGTTCGGAACTATAGTGCTCTGGCTTCAAACTATGGTATTTTCTTCCGTATAATTGAACTCTGAATATGGTGCTTCCGCTTGGCAGCTTTTCTGGTCTGATTGCCGTCTCTATTCCCAATGTAAATGCAAGGTGCTGAAAGTCTTCTGCGAGGGATTTAGATGTGGATGAGAAGACGCCATCTTCAATACTGCCGTCTCCGCACATCATTGTTTTTAGCAACATTTCTCTGAGTTCAATCGATGCAGAGAAGACAAACCTTGGAAGATGTTTATTTCTACTGCCAGAACCACATTCGCCAAGAAGGAAATTTCCAATCAATGTGGATGTGAACGATATCGCCTCTCCGTAGACCCTCGGAGTGTATCCTAGACTTTCTATGGTAGAGAGTATGTGATTCCTATTCGATTCATGTCTTGGTGATTGAGTTATAGTTATTCTGACAAACTTTGACTTTGAACTATTCCTAGTATCTTGTACATAACCCTCAGTAACGTACCATCCAATTAATTTGAAGAGGTTGGCTGTAGGAACTCGCCAAGGCTGTCGCTTGCCCTTCACATCAGAATTTCTGATAATCAATGTGCAATTAAATTTCTGCTCAAATTCTGCAGGTGATGAGCATATGCCATCGATCAGTTGTTTGTTGGTATAATAGCACCTTCCGGGTTTATTGTAAACCAACTTCTCTGTAAAAGGATAATGCTCCCCTCTTGGGCTATTTGAAAAGCGTCTATCATATGCGGTTTTAGAGCGGATTACTACCACGTTTGTATCATTGGGGAAATATTCCCAAAGGCTGACTAGGTCTTCCGATAATCCCGAGACAGCATCATGTCTGAACAAATATCGCCTGCCTGTTAAATCCAAAACATTAGCTGCATCCATCTTGTTCCAATTTAACAAAACAGTTCCGTTGGATTGCACGGCAGGAGTGCCAAGGTACAACTTGTGATTTCCCGTGACGCTCCAATCTACATGGGCAGATCGGATTTTTATTAAATTGTCATTGTATCTGTAATGTTGGGTTTCTACAACGGGTTTAATCTCGACCTTGTGAGTGGTTTCATTTAGCGTATAGACCTTATCTCCCACTTTAAGGTCCTTTATGTTGCGGACACCCTCGGGAGTAAGTACTTCTGTATCACCGGTGAAACATGCATTCAAAATGACCTTGATAGCCTGACTGACGACATTGTACAGCTGCCTTTCGTAAGGCGGGAGGGTCTTGTCTTTTGACAGATGCTTGTAATAGTTGACC
>CAZPIL010000195.1:0-3462 GCA_964586705.1 uncultured Nitrososphaera sp.
AGACGACCCCGCAAGCAGGATAATAATGACATCCTACCAGGCCGCAGAAACACCTGGAAGGATGCTTCAAGACGGAGCAAAGCAAGTGACCTTTGCAGACGAAGCTATAAGCGTGCGCTGCCATGTCGAGCGCATTGATGGTTTTGCAAGCCACAGCGACTACAATCAGCTGATGGCGTATGTCAGCCGGCTCCGACCAAAACTCCGCAGGGTGCTCGTCAATCATGGCGAGCGGCCCAAGGCACAGAACCTGGCAAGCTCGATAAACAAGATATTCAAGATACAGACACAGCATCCACTGGTGCAAGAAGCGATAAAATTACTTTAGATCATATGCGCCTCGCCATACCTTGACACCTGGCGGCGTAAGCACTATTCTTTCTTCCCCGAGCCGTGCAATATCTCCTCCGATCGATTGAACATATGCATAAAGGTCTTCAACAACTTTGCGCAGCTCCTCTACGTCCTTCTGGGCAAGTGGCGTAACGCGTAGGATGACTATCATGTGCTTTTTGATGTCTTCTTTTATGGCCGTAATATCGCTCACGTCCCGTAGGGTCAGCGCCTTCAAATATACTGGCGGAGTATGCGTCGTAGTCGATCTGTCTGTCATCTGTTGAGGTAAGGCTTGATTCGCTGTCAGCTCTCAATAGTCTAGCTGGTCAATTCTCGTTCACCGGCTGGTCGATTTTAGCTTTAAAGAGGGGTACAGGCTAGATTCTTATGCTTTCTAGCCAGTCATTAAGCGCTGGCGATGCTGTAACTGCCTTCTCGGCTGCGCCGATTCTTACCCTGACCTCTGATTGTCCATCCTTGGGTGCATCGGAATAGCGCAGCGCTATCGATGCCGCCGTCGCAACAGTTTCGTCGTCACTTTGGCCGCGCAGTATGCAAACAGGGCCCATGTAGTCCTTGGCCTCTAACACTACGTCTGAATCTTCTACCAGCGCCAGCATTATTTCATTTTCGTCCTTGTTCCTTCCAACCACCAGTTTCACGTCTTGAGTCAGACGGAAGTGCCTTCCAACTTTTAATAATTCGATATCATTTATGGATGGTATATCCTCGGCGTGCTTCATTGCGTCCTCTATACGCTTTGAAAATGCCGGATCCGTCAGCAGGCAGCCTCCTGCGGCATTCGGTGGCTCTTGTATGCCAAAGTGCTTCGCCATTACAAGTTGACCCTTCCGAGATCGACCCTTGATATCGCCCATGTTCTCACGCTTTATCAGCCCTGCCTTTTCGGCATCAGTCGGCGGTAGATGCCTTGCAGAGAGCGGACGCAGAACCTTGCCTTCGAGGCCTGTCTCGTCTTCGATGATATGTAACGCCCTGTTGTTCTGACTCATGGGGCGCTGGAAAAGTACCTCGCCTGTTATGATGAAATCTGCACCTGTTTTTTCCATGTGTTCCTTGGCAGCGCCGTACATCATCTGGCGGCAGTCAATACACGGGTTCATGCCCGAGCCGTAACCGTGCTTGGGAGCCTTCAACATCTTGAGGTATTCTTCGCCGAAATATACTGTCTTGAGCTTTATTCCCATCTCATCGGCAACTTCCTTTACGCGGTGTCCGCAGCCCTTGCCGCAGTCAAAGTCGCAAAAAGGCGTCTTTATTGCAACTGCCTCTACATCTACGCCTTGCTCAAGCATCATCCTGACCGCAAGACTGCTGTCAAGACCGCCTGAAAGCAATGCTGTGGCCTTTGGTCTTTTTTCTTCTCCTTTCTGGCCGTCCTGAGACATTGCCGAACTTGGGTAGTAGTGGGTATAAATTTGTGTGCCCCGTCTCTGACTCACACGCGCTCACAGGTTAGCCTTTTGCTCCTCCACGTGCTCTTTAAACGGGGTGTATATAACACATCATCTTGGTATTTGTGGGTTTTGCTTAACCCATGGCCACTAGTCAAGAATGGCCGACAGGCTTAATTCAAATGCCGCTACAGGCACTCTCAATTTGAAATTGTCTATGGCAAGGGGCGTGACCTCTCCTATTGTACCGATCTGCCTGCCTTGGTGAATTACTGCGGCACACCTACCTTGGATAAAGAGCGGGTCCTGTGACGCTTTTATTGTAACCTGCGTTCCAAGCCCGGAAATCAGCGCCTGAAGGATGGATTTTATCTCAGTGTAGCCAGCTTCGCCGTGCGCCACTACAGCCGCGATATGCCACGATTCCTCCAAAGTGTATGTCTTTTTGAAAACTCTGCCTATCTCAAACAGCATCTGCGGATACTCTTCATGCACGTTTCTGGCAAGCGCCTGAAGGAGTGATGGTACAAGTGAGTCCCTCAGAATATTGTGTTCTGCACTTTTGCTCTCCTCTACTGCAAGCACTTCGCCTTCTGGCATTCTACTGGGGAGCTCGTGCTGAATCTGCCTGCTTGAGAGGGAAAAACCGAGCGTCTCTATCATGCCAAGACCTGTCATCACGTCCCTTATCATGTCAAAATATGCAGACATGGCAGAGCGCTGACCAACAGAACGTGAGGCCGGAAATGATGGCTCGATGTTATAAAGGCCATATCCTATGGCCACTTCTTCTGCAAGGTCGACAGGGTGTAGGATGTCTATCCTGTAGCGTGGAATAGTACATGTTATTGCGTTCTTTGAAGCCTTGGCATCGAGCCTGCACTTTTTCATGCAGGCGACCATCTGTGCCGGAGAAAGACCAAGTCCGAGGATTTCGTTTATGTATGATACATTCACGGATTTTTTTGACGGCTTCACATCCGGGGTATCGCACCTTGCTCCGTCAATGATGGATACTGACCTTATTTCAAAACCCATGTCTGCAAGCGTTGCCGCCACAACTGCGATGACGTCGCCGGCCGTCTTTCTGTTGGTCGCCGTGACTTCCACAAACAGGTTCTTACATTTCGTATCAACCTTGGTTGCTTCACAGTTGATTATAGGGGGAAAAGAAAGAGTCATGCCTTTGGCATCAATTATAACAGGATATTTGCTTTTGAGCAGGTGACCGTACTCTCTTCCTGTCTCAGTCTCTTCTAGAATCTGCTTTACCGTCATACTCTTGTCGCTGCCAAGGGGTTTAAAGGAGTGGCTTGGGTTGACTACTGTGTATTTCAATGGTTGCTTGATGGCATCAAGGTTGTGTATCCCGATGGAGGCCTTTTTTCTTCGCCTGCCTTGGCCGTTGTGAAGATCTTCTTGCATGCCGATTATCTGTCTTATCGACTCGTCGTCAAGCTTGCCATTTCTGGCGACGAGCGCAACAACAAACGGCCTGACCCGCTTGACCTGCCTGTCCACTTTGATTGAAATGCCGCTTTTACCTGCTATCTTGAATTTCGACATGCCGATTTTTTTGTCAAGCAACCCTGCCAGCGCCCTAGCAATCCCGCAGTCAGAAGAAAAGTCTGGTCTGTTCGGGTTGTACTCTACCCTGACCATGTCGCCATCGATACCTTCTATGTCAAGCCCGATAAATGGCAACATCTCT